>REEW01000060.1 GCA_007694885.1 Wenzhouxiangella sp.
TGCCTTTCCGGGCCTGGACTTCGAGTTCGAGCTTGCCCAGGGAAAACAGGCCCAGGTTGAGCCCCGACAGCATCGCCGACTGGGACAGGCACAGGATGATTCCAGACCAGACAAGGACGTTCATGCTCGTTTTTGCAGACGAAGGGCAGTGGCCCAATGTGCCACAGTCGATCGCCTTTGATCGAACGTACTGGCGTTCATGAGGATGACAAATTGCCCGCCAGCGGGTAAGGTTCGCATCTGATCACGCCTGCCCAGTGGAGTTCGTCTTGCGTCCGATCCTGTTTCTGATCCTGCTGATCGTCCCGGTGACGGTTCTGGCCACGGAGTTGCGCCAACCTCTGCCGACCGCCCAGGCGCTGGTCGGGGTGCGGGTGGTTACGGCACCGGGCGACGTCATCGAATCCGGCACCATCGTCATCCGCAACGGCATCATCGAGGCGGTCGGCCCGGACCTCAGCGTTCCGGCCGATGCCAGGGTCCATGATTTCTCCCGCGACGACGACCAGGAGCCGATCACGGTCTATCCGGGCCTGATCGAGCCGTACCTGCTCGTCGAGTTGCCGACCCCCGATGACGAAGACATTCCCCCCGGTCGCCACGCCCTGATCCGGCCCGACCGCCGGGTTCGCGCCGCCGACTGGCCGGAAGACCGCATGACCGAGCTGCGCCGGGCCGGCTTCACAACCGTTCTCATGGCCGGCGGCGACGGCCTGCTTCGTGGCCACGGCGTCATCGCCAACACCGGCGCAGGTGGCTTGAGCGGCAACCGCCTGGCCGGGGATTTCGGCCAGTTCGCCAGCTTTGCCGGACGCGCCGAGGGCCGGGCGTTTCCCAATTCACTGATGGGTGCGGTGGCCCTGCTGCGCCAGACCCTGGACGATGCACGCTGGCAGGCGCGCGCCCGCGACGCCCTGGAGCGCAACCCGGCCCAGAGCCGGCCCGAATGGCTGGAAGGGCTGGATGACCTGGCCCCTGCCCTGGCCGGCAATACGCCCATGGTGTTTGAGTCGCAGGACCTGCTCGATACCCTGCGCATTCTCGAGTTCATTCCACCCGGCGACATCGACCTGGTGATCGTCGGTCACGGCGCCGAATACCAGCGCCTGGCCGCTCTGACCGACCGCCCGGTGCGCCACATCCTGCCGCTGGAGTTCCCGGAGCCACCCGACATCGACGAGGAAAATGACCGCAACGTCGCCCTTGAAGTCCTGCGCCACTGGCACCGGGCACCGGAAAACCCGGCCCGGCTGGAGGAAGCGGGCATCCCCGTGATGTTCACCAGCCACGGCTTGTCGTCGCCGGGGCAGATCTTCGCCCGCCTGGCCACGGCCATCGAGCGCGGCCTGGATGCTGACCAGGCGCTGGCCGCGATCACCACCGAACCGGCGCGCTGGCTGGGACTGGAAACCCGGGCCGGTCGCATCCAGCCCGGCATGATGGCCAACCTGGTGGTGGTCGAAGGCGAACTGCTGACCGATGGCCCCGCCATCACCGAAGTGTGGGTGGACGGCCGGCGTCACGTGCTGGCCGCGCTGGTCCCGCCGGCGGTGGACCCGGCCGGCACCTGGAACCTGGTCCTGGGCCTGGGCGGCATGGGCGATGTCGACGCCACCCTGGTCCTGGAAGGCCCGCCGACCCGGATGCAGGGCCAGCTCAGCGTGATGGGCAATGACACGCCCTTGAGCGAGGTCCGGGTCAGCGGCGAGCGCGTGATCGCGACCATCGATGCCAGCCGTTTCGGCGGCTCGGGGACGATTTCGATCCGCCTGGACATCGACGGCGATCGCGCCCGCGGCAGCGGCAGCGGGCCCTTCGGCGACTTCAGCGTGCGCGGCCGCCGCAGCGCCACACCCGAACAGGAGGAGGCCCTGTGATGCGCAAGACAATCCTCGCTCTGGCCGTTTTCTTTACGCTGTCGCTGCCCGCGACCGCCGACTGGACGCCCGACATCGAAGCCTGGAACAGCCCGCAGCCGGACCAGCCGGCCGCGGTGATCGTGCGCAACGCCACCGTGTGGACGGCCGACGAGGCCGGCGTGCTGGAAAACGTCGACCTGCTGGTCCGCAACGGCCGCATCGCCGCCATCGGCGAGGCGCTGGACGCGCCACGCGGTGCCGTGGAAATCGACGCCGCCGGCAAGCACGTGACCCCGGGCATCATCGACGCCCATTCCCATGCCGCCATCCTCGGCGGGGTCAATGAAGGCTCGCGGATCAATACGTCCGACGTGCGCATCCGCGACGTCATCGATGCCGAGTCGATCAACATCTATCGCCAACTCGCCGGCGGGGTGACGACGATCAACCTGCTGCACGGCTCGGCCAATGCCATCGGCGGCCAGATGGCGGTGATCAAGATGCGCTGGGGCGCCGATCCGGCCGGGCTGGTGTTCGAGGCGGCACCGGAAGGGATCAAGTTCGCCCTCGGCGAGAACCCCAAGCAAAGCAACTGGGGCGCGGAAGAAGCGCGCTATCCGCAGACCCGCCACGGCGTCGAGCAGGTCATCCGCGAGCTGTTCCAGCAGGCCGCCGACTACCGCGCCGCCCACGAGAATCATCCCTCGGGCCGGGCCGGGCGGGATCGCGTGCCGCCACGCCCCAACCATCAGCTCGCTGCCGTGGCCGAGGTCGTGTACGGTGAGCGCGACGTCCACAGCCACGCCTACCGGGCCGACGAAATGCTCGCCCTGATGCGTGTTGCCGAGGCGTTCGATTTCACCATCCAGACCTTCCAGCACGCGCTGGAAGGCTACAAGATCGGCCCGCAGATGGCCGCCCACGGGGCCGGCGCATCGGTGTTCATCGACTGGTGGGCGTTCAAGTACGAGGCGATCGACGGGATCGGCTTCAACCCGGCCCTGATGCACGAGGCCGGCGTGCTGACCGGTCTGCATTCCGACAACGCCGAACTGGCCCGGCGGATGAACCTGGAAGCGGCCAAGGCGGTGCGCTACGGTGGCGTGGATCCGCACGATGCGCTCAAGATGATCACCGCGTTCCCGGCCGAGCAGCTTGGCGTAGGTGACCGAACCGGTCGCCTGGCCGCGGGACTGGATGCCGATTTCGTGATCTGGAACGGTCACCCCCTGTCGACCTACAGCGCGGTCGAACAGACCTGGGTGGACGGCCGGCGCTATTTCGACCGCGAAGCCGACCAGCGCATGCGCGCAGCCCTCGCCGAAGAGCGCAGCGAACTGATCGCGCTGGCCCTGGCCAGCGAAGAGCCGGCGGCCGAAAACGGCGAAACGGCCGCCAACGACGACGAATTCAGCCCGGGTCGACGCACGCGCACGGCGAGTTTCGCCACCCACCTGACCGGCTACCGCGCCTCGGAACTTGACCATGACGAATACTGCCTGCTCCATGATCACTAAACACTCAGCGATCGCCCTGTCCGCCGCCCTGCTCGGGCTCGGCCTGCTGCTCTCGGGTCCGATACGGGCCGAGCTGACCGCACTGGTCGGCGCCACCGTCCACCCGGTCAGCTCCGAGGCGATCGAGCACGGCGTGGTCCTGATCGAGGACGGGCTGATCCTGGCCGTGGGCGCCGATCTGGAGATCCCGGAACAGGCCACCATCGTCGACCTGGACGGCCTGCATCTGTACCCGGGCTTTGTGCATCCCGGCACCCAGCTGGGCCTGACCGAAATCAGCAGCGTGGCCGGGACGGTGGATACCGCCGAGATGGGATCGATCAACGCCGCCGTCCGGGTCGAGGTGGCGTTCAACCACGACTCCGAGCTGCTGCCGACCAGCATTGCCGGCGGCGTTTTGCACGCCCACGTGGTGCCCGCCGGCGGTCTGATTCGCGGCACTTCCGCAATCATGCGACTGGACGGCTGGAGCTGGGAAGAAATGGTCGTGCACAGCCCGGCCGCCATGCACATGGCCTTCCCGCCCGGCGCGGCCAGCGACGAAGACAACGAGGACCTGGCCCTGATCAATGAGACCCTGGAGCAGGCCCGGCACTGGCACGCCGCCGAACAGGCCGCCGAGCGTGGCGAGGCCGCGCGACCGCCCCGCAACGACCAGCTTCAGGCGCTCGGCCCACTGCTGGCCGGCGAGGTGGCGCTGGCGATACACGCCAACGGCATCGACGTCATCGAGGCGGCCCTGGACTGGGCCGAGCAGCAGCAATTTGAACAGCTGATCCTGGTCGCCAACGCCGACGTGCAGTACGCCGCCGAACGCCTGGCCGGCTCAGGCACCGCGGTGATTCTTCGCGGCGTCCACAGCTTGCCGGTGCGACGCTGGGAGCCCTACGACATGGCCTTCGTCGCCGCGGCCCGGCTGCATGACGCCGGCGTGCAATTTGCCATCAGCGACAGCGGCGGCGGCATGGACGTGGCCAACGCCCGCAACCTGCCGTTTCATGCCGGCAGTGCCGCCGCGCATGGGCTGGCCAGGGACGCCGCGCTCAAAAGCGTGACCCTGTGGCCGGCCGAGATTCTCGGCGTCGGCGACCGCCTCGGCTCGATCGAACCCGGCAAGCAGGCGAGCCTGTTCGCCAGCACCAATGATCCGCTGGAGCCGATGACCCAGATCCAGCATGTCTGGATCGACGGGGTGGAATACGACTTGACCCGCGACCGGGGCCGGCGGCTGTACGAACGCTACCGCGCTCGTACGCTGCAAGCTCGCTAGACTGCCAGTCGCCCAGTTCGGCGGGTCCGGCGGATGATTGTGCTCATCTGTGCGCCGGGACGGGATCATTCCCGCCTGGTTCGTCGCATCGGGCAACTGGCACCCGATCTCGAGGTGCGGGTATGGCCCGATGTCGGCGCTCCGGAGGCGGTGGAGTTTGCCGTGGTCTGGAAGCACCCTGCCGGGCTGCTGCGCGAATTGACCGGGCTCCGGGCGGTCAGCTCACTCGGGGCCGGTGTCGACCATCTTCTGAACGATCCTGACCTGCCGCCGAACCTGCCGGTTGGACGCCTGGTCGGCCCGCGCCTGGCGGCCGACATGGCCGGCTACCTGGTCGCGCAGATCCTCGGCCACTGGCGCCGCCTGGATCGGTTCCCCGAGTTTCAGAAACAAAGACAATGGCGGCCCTGGGCGCCGGATCGGCCGCCGCAGGTCGGACTGCTAGGGCTCGGCCGTATGGGCCAGCGCGCCGCGCTGGCCTTCCAGGCGCTGCAGGTGCCGGTGGCAGCATGGCGACAACGCCCGCTCGACGATGCCTCGGTTCCCATTCATCACGGCCGGGACGGCCTGGAAGCGATCGCAGGGCTGGTGGACTACCTGGTGTGTCTGCTGCCGCTGACCGACCAGACCCGGGCAATACTCGACCAGAACCTGTTTCGCTGCATGAAGCCCGGCTCGGTGCTGATCAATGTCGGCCGCGGAGAACACCTGGTCGAATCCGACCTTCTCGACGCCCTTGACCAGGGCCGCCCGGGCCTGGCGATGCTGGACGTGTTCACCGAAGAGCCCCTGCCCCCGCGGCATCCGTTCTGGACCCACCCCGCGGTCCGGATCACTCCCCACTGCGCCAGTCTCACCCAGCCGGAAGAAGCCGCCGACCTGATCGTGACCAGCGTGCGCCGGGTGCAGGACGGGTTATCGCCCCTGGACCCGGTGGAAAGAAAGCTCGGCTACTGATCAAGCGAAGCAGCTCGTCGGCACGGATGTTTCAGCGACGTTCCAGATCGCAGAAGCCGTGCTCCTCGGCACCCAGCGCGGCGTTGAACTTCGCGCTCATGTTCTGGAATCCGATCCAGGCGGTCAAGGCGGTGATCTCGTCGTCGCTGAAGTGCTCGCGCAGGGTCTGGATCTGGTCCGAACCGATCTCGGCGCAGCGCTCCGTGACCTGTTCGGCCCAGTCCAGGGCGGCGCGCTCGGCGGCATCGAATGCCTCGCTTTCACGCCAGTCGGCGACCCTGGCGGCGCGCTCCTCGTCGCCTTGGGCTTTGAGAAAGTTGAAGGCGTTCAAATCAACACAGAAGTGACAGCCGTTGAGTTGGGCAATCCGGATCGAGACCAGTGAGCGCAAACGACTGTCTGCCGGGTATTGCTTGCGGTTGAATACGCCCAGCAGACCGAGCATGCCCAGAAACGCGCCCGGAATTCGGCCCCAGAGCCAGGACGGAGCGAGGACTTCGCCGTACACTCGTCGCTGGCGGCGAAGAAAAAAACGGATGTACCAGGGATACTCGTGCAATGCTTTTGGCGGGATTCTGGACATCGGCCAATCCTGTTGGACAAGAGAAGACCATTGTGCCCAGAAAGCTACGCATCCTGCTGCTGCTGATCGTTCTTGCCCCGCTGGTCTGGTTTTTCCGCATCGGAACCGACCCGGTCCCCGACTGGCAGCAACCGCTGCGGGTAGCGGTCTACCCGTACAACGTCGATGCCAGTGCCGCCGTGGATGCCTATCTCGCCGGATTCGGCCAGGCCGACCTCGATCTCATCGGCGACTATTTTGCCGATCAGGCCGACCGTTATCACCTGCCGCTGCAGCGGCCGTTCGAGTTCGTGATCGGTCAGCGCATTGCCAACGCGCCGCCCATGCCGCCGCGCGAACAGGCCTGGCTGGGTCAGCTGCAATGGGCGCTCTCGCTGCGCCTGTGGCGAATGCGTTTCGACGATCAGGGTCTTGCCCCAGACATCGTTACCGTGGCGCGCTTCAACGCGGTCACCGAGGTGCCGCCCAGCCATCATTCCATCGGCATCGCCGAGCTTCGCCTGGCCATTGCCAACCTGCCGGCGGTTGAGACCCATCGCGGCTACGGTCGGGTTCTGCTGGCCCACGAAATCCTCCACACCGTCGGTGCCCAGGATCTCTACCATCCGGCAACCGGCCTGCCCGTGTTTCCGGCCGGCTACGCCGAGCCCAATCGTGACCCGCGCTATCCGCAAGCCGAGGCCGAACTGATGGCCGGACGCATTCCCGTCGAACCGGGACGGGCGGTCCAGGCCATGGCGCTGGACCAGACCCGGATCGGGCCGCGCACGGCCAGGGAAATCGGCTGGCTGCAGGACTGAACCACCTTGCCTGTCTCCAAGCGTCTACACTTGCCCCCTCCCCCCAATGAGTCGATCAAGGCATGACCGTTGACCCATCCAGCCTGTTCGGTGAAGAACCGGTCCGGCACCTGCAGCGCGACGGGGTCGAATACACCCTGCTGGGCACCGCTCACGTCTCGCGCACCAGCGCCGAAACGGTCCAGCGCCTGCTCGAGAGCGGCAACTACGATGCCGTGGCCATCGAGCTGTGCCGCTCGCGCCACCAGGCCCTGACCGAACGCGAGAACTGGCGCAACCTCAACCTGTTTGCCATCCTGCGCGAGGGCAAGGCCGGCATGATGATGGCCTCACTGGCCCTGGCCGCCTACCAGCGCCGCATCGCCGATCAGTTCGGCATCGAGCCGGGGGCTGAAATGAAGGCGGCCATGGACGGCGCTGAACGTGCCGGGGTGCCGGTCCAGCTGATCGACCGGGAAATCGGCATCACCCTGCGCCGGGCCAGCCGCCGGCTGTCGTTATGGAAGCGCTGGGTGCTGATCAACGGTCTGATTTTTTCCCTGTTCTCGCGCGATGAAATCAGCGAGGAAGACATCGAACGGCTCAAGGAAGGCGATCTGCTGACCCAGACCTTCAGCGAATTCTCCGAAACCAGCCCGGAGCTCTACGAGGCCCTGATCGCCGAGCGCGACCGCTACATGGCCGCCCGCCTGCGCCAGGAAAACCATGATCGCCCGGGACGCCGGGTCCTTGCCGTGCTTGGCGCCGGTCACCTGGCCGGCACGGCGAGCGCCCTGGAAAGCGAGGCCGAGCCGCAACGCGAGGTCGCCGAACTCGACGTCATGCCGCCGCCCTCGCCCGTGCTCAAGGCCCTGCCCTGGGCGATTCTGATCGCCGTACTGAGTGGCTTTGCGATCGGTTTTGCCCGATCACCCGAACTGGGGCTGACCCTGGTTCTGACCTGGATCGTCATCAACGGCTCGCTGTCCGCGCTCGGTGCCCTGCTTGCCCGGGCCCATCCGCTGACCGTCCTGACCGCGCTCATCGCCGCCCCGCTGACTTCGCTCAACCCGACCATCGGCGCCGGAATGGTGACCGGGGCCGTGGAAGCCTGGTTGCGAAAACCGCGGGTGGCCGATTTCGAGACGCTGCGCGACGACGTTGTGCGCGTGTCCGGCTGGTTCCGCAATCGCGTCTCCCATGTCTTCGTGGTCTTTTTCCTGTCCAACCTGGGGTCGGCCGCCGGCACCTGGATCGCCGGCTTTCGCATGGTTCAGCAGCTGCTGGAATAGCCGCCACTCCAGCAACCGGATCGGGTCGACTGGCCCGAACCGGGCCAGCGCTGTAACCTATACGGAATTCGATCATCCGACCCAAGGGATCCCGGCATGAATCTCCGCTCACGAATCTTCAAAAAATCCTGGCAGAGCAGCGATCCCCAGGTCCGGGCCGCAGCGGTCCGCGATGAACACAATGCTGAGCTTGAGCATGAGCTGCCGCGCCTGGCCGAGCACGATGAGTCCGCCCTGGTCCGTCTGGCCGCGCTCAAACGGCTGCATTCCGAGCCCTTCTGGCTCGACGCCCGCCTCCGCGACAGCGATTCCGAGATTGTTCGGACCGCGGACCAGTACCTGTCTCGAGAAATCTTCAAAACCGATCGATCGGACATGGAGTCGGCACGCCTGGAATGGCTGGAGACGATCACCGACGGCAGCCTGATCCGCCGGATCGCCGCCGAGGCACCGTCGATCGCCCTGCGCCGCGCCGCCCTGGGCAAGATTGCCTCGCCGGGTTTTCTCGGCGATTGCTACGTTGCCGAGAGCGACCAGCAACTGGCCGCCGAAATCCTCGAGCGCATCGATCAGACGTCGACCCTGGAGCGCGTCATTCAGGCAGCCCGACGGACCAGCAAGCGGCGCGCCCAGGCCGCTGCCGAGCGCCTCGAGACGCTGGAAATCGCCGCCGGCCGGGCAACCGCCGGCAAGACCGCCTCACAGAAACTGGTTGACCAGGCAGAGCGCCTGGCCAGGGGTGAGGTATCCGGCGATCGGGCCCTGGCGCGGGACGAATTGCAGGCGCTTTGGGACGCAGTTACAGACCACCCCGAAGACCTGACCAAGCGGTTTCAGGGGGCTCTGCGCATCGTCGATGCCGCCCTCCGGCGGACCAGCGACTCGGCCCGGATCGAAGCCGAAACGCAAGCGACTCCGGCACAGCCCGAGCCGGCCCCGGAAGATCCTGACCCAGGGCTCGCCGCCAGCGCCGATTTCATCCGTTCAACCATCCGCCAGGGCAACAAGGTCGAGCCGGCCGAATTGCTGGCCAACTGGGATCGGGCCTGGAACCAGCTCACCGCAGTCACCAGCGCCGACGAAACGCTGAAAAAAGAGATCCTGCCCCTGCTCAGGGAACTCCAGGCCCAGGTCCAGATCAAGGCAGATGCGGCCCGGTCCAAGACCCCTGCCGCGGCCAAACCGGCCACCGACGCTGCTGGACACGATTTCGAGGCGAGACTCGACACCATTGCCGAAACCCTGGAGGGCGGAGACATCGGCAAGGCCCACGGACAGATCCGCAGCTTGCGGCGCGACTTCGATCGTCTGCCGCCCCGCCAGCGGCCACGCGCGGCCGGGGGCCGACTCCAGCGCATGGAAGGACGGCTCAAGGAGATGCGCAACTGGCAGCACTGGTCGAACAACAAGATCCGCGATGAACTGGTCCAGTCGGTGGAACAGTTGTCCGCAAACGATCAGCATCCCGATGCCGTCACCGCGGCACTCAAGGCCGCGCGCAGCGAGTGGAAGCGCCTTGAAGCCCTCGAGGTCCTTCCCGGCGACAAGCGCCGCTTCGCCGCGCCGCCAGGTCAATGGCGACGCTTCCAGGAAGCCTGCAAGGCGGCCTTCGAATCCGCCAAACCCTACTTCGAAAAACGCGAGCAGGTCCAGCAGCAGAACCTGGAAACGCTGCAGGCCTTCGTCGAGGCTGGTACCGCCGCTGCCGGAGATGAAGCGAAAGATGTCAAGGTATTGCTCGGCTTTCTGCGCAAGGCCCGGCAGGCGATCCGGCGCATGGACGACCTGCCGCCAAAATCCCGCGGCGCCTCGGCGGCGAGTCTTCGCGAACTCATGAACGTTCTGTCCGCCAGCCTCGACCAGCGCTTCGATGCGGTCGAGGCAAGCAAGCGCCGGCTGGTCGCCGAGGCCAAGGCCCTGGCCCATGAAAAAGACTTGAAGGCCGCCGCCGACAAGGCCAAGGCCCTGCAAAGCCAGTGGCAAAAAGCCGGCACCGGCCGGCGCAAGGTCGAGCAGGAGTTGTGGAACGCGTTTCGCGAACCCATCGACCCGATTTTCAACGCGCTCAAGGGCGAACAGGATCAGCGCCACCAGGCCGACCGGCAAGCCCATGCCGAGCTCGAAGCCATGTGCGAACAGGTCGAGGCGCTGGCCCAGCTTCCCGACGAAGAGCTCGAAAGCGCGCGCGGTCGCCTGTCCGGCCTGATCGACGCGTGGTCGCAGCTCGATTCCCGCCCCAACCGGCTCAACCGCCGCTTCGAGCAGGCCGAACAGCGTTTCGAAAAGCGTCTGGCCGATCTTGTCCAGCGGCAGCGCGACCGCTCGCGCAATCAGACGCTGGCGCTGGCCGAAAGCATCCAGGCGCTGTGGGAGAAGCGCTGTGGGAATACCGAAGGAGACCTCGGTGCAGAAATCGCGCCGGGCGAATCGGGTACCGCCGAAACCGAACCGCTGCTCGCCCTGGCCAGGCGCATCGCCGATCCGGCTTTCAAGCCCCTGGAGCTGGAAAATCGGGCCGAGGAAAACGCGGCGACCGCCCGTCAGATCGTGGTCGAAATGGAGTTTCTCTCCGGTCTGGACACGCCGCCTGAGGATCAGCGCTTGCGCATGGATTACCAGGTCCAGCGCCTGGCCCGGCGCATGACCGAGCGCGGGGACCAGCCGGATCTGGCCAGTGAGCTGAACGAGCTGCAGCAACGCTGGTTGCAAAGCCTGCCCCACCCGCCGCAGCAGCACGCATCGCTCAAACCCCGCTTCGAGCGCGCCCGCACCGTGATCGAACAGATGACCGGCCAGGGCTGAACGAGAGCGGCTGGACACCGATGCCCCAAGCCCGTCAGCGGCCCGCCGCCTTCGTTCATCTCCGTGTCCACACGGAGTACTCGCTCGAAGACGGCATGGTGCGGATTGCTCAACTTGTCGAGCGCGCCGTCGAGCTCAACATGCCGGCCGTTGCCATCACCGACTGGCACAACCTGTTCGGGCTGGTCAAGTTCTACCGGGCGGCCATGGCTCGCGGCATCAAGCCAATCGTCGGTGCCGACGTTCGCATCCAGGATTCCGAGCACCGCGACCGCTACGGTGTCGCGACCCTGCTGGTGCAAAACCGCATCGGTTATCTGAACCTGTGTCGGCTGCTTTCCCGATCCTTTCTGGAAGGCCGCCATCGAGGCGGCCAGCCTCGCCTGCAGCCGAACTGGCTGCAGCATCAGACCGACGGCCTGATCGCCCTGGTCGGCCACCATTCCAATGTCGCCAGGTCGCTTGGCGACGGCCATCCCAACCAGGCCCTGCAGCGGGTCAGGGACTGGCAGCGCCTGTTCCCCGGCCGCCTGTACCTGGCCATCGAACGCCTCGGCCGCAACGACGACACGGAGCTGGAGCAGGGACTGCTGGCGCTGGCTGTGAACACCCAGACACCGGTGGTGGCCAGCAACGACGTGCGCTTTCTGACCCGCGAAGAGTATTTCGCCCATGAAGCCCGGGTCTGCATTCACCAGGGCCGCCTGCTCGACGACAAGCGGCGACCCCGCGAGCACGTCGACCAGCAGTACCTTAAAAGCGCAGAGGAAATGGCCGAGGTCTTCGCCGACCTGCCGGTTGCCCTGGAAAACACGGTTCACCTGGCCGAGCGCTGCAACCTCGAACTGACCCTGGGCGAGTACGTTTTGCCGGCTTTTCCCGTCCCGGACGGCCAGACCGAAGACGAATTCGTTCGCGTTCAGGCCGACTCGGGTCTGCGCAGGCGCCTGCAGCGCCATGGCCTGGCCCCCGACGCCAGCGAGCAGGACTATCTCCAGCGCCTGGAGCGGGAACTGGACGTGGTCACTTCCATGGGGTTTTCCGGCTACTTCCTGATCGTGGCCGACTTCATCGCCTGGGCGCGCGCCAACGGCGTACCGGTCGGCCCCGGACGAGGCTCGGGTGCGGGGTCAGTCGTCGCCTGGTCTTTGGGGATTACCGACGTAGATCCAATACGTTATGATCTTTTATTCGAGCGATTTCTCAATCCGGAACGGGTTTCCATGCCCGACTTCGACATTGACTTCTGCGTCGACGGTCGGGACCGGGTCATTGACTATGTCGCTCGCACCTACGGCCGCGACCAGGTCGCCCAGATCATCACCTACGGCACCATGGCCGCCAAGGCCGTGGTCAGGGACTGCGGACGGGTGCTGGGCTACAACTACGGCTTTGTCGATTCGATCGCGAAACTGATTCCGAACAAGCTGGAAATGACTCTGGCCAAGGCGCTGGAGGAAGAACCGGACCTCAAGCGACGCTACGAGAACGAAGAAGATACGCGCTCGGTGATCGACCTGGCCCGGTCGCTGGAAGGACTGGCCCGCAACGCCGGCAAGCACGCCGGCGGCCTGGTGATCGCCCCGGGTCCGCTGACCGACTTCACCCCCCTGTACACCGAGCCCGATGGCCACTCGGTGCTGACCCAGTTCGACAAAAACGACGTTGAGTCGGTAGGCCTGGTCAAGTTCGACTTTCTCGGCCTGCGCAATCTGACCATCATCGACTGGGCCTTGCGCGCGGTCAATGACCGCCGCGAAGCCGAGGGACAAGCGCGCCTGGACTTCGACGACCTGGCGCTCGACGACGCCAAGTCCTTCGCGCTCCTGCAGGCCGCCCATACGACGGCGGTCTTCCAGCTCGAGTCACCCGGCATGAAAGAGCTGCTGCGCAAGCTCAAGCCCGACAGCTTTGACGATATCGTCGCCGCAGTAGCGCTGTATCGACCCGGCCCGCTCGATGCCGGCATGGTCGACGAATACATCAACCGCAAGCACGGCAAAACGCCGGTCAAATATCCCCATCCACTGTGCGAACCCATCCTCAAGCCGACCTACGGCGTGATCCTGTACCAGGAACAGGTCATGCAGATCGCCCAGGATCTGGCCGGCTACAGTCTCGGCGCGGCCGATCTGCTACGTCGTGCCATGGGCAAGAAAAAGGTAGAGGAGATGGAGCGGCAGCGAGCGATCTTCGTTGACGGTGCGGCCGCGAACGACATCGGCAAGGAACAGGCCGACGCCATCTTCAACCTGATGGAAACCTTTGCCCGCTACGGTTTCAACAAATCACATTCCGTGGCCTACGCGCTGGTGGCGTATCACACCGCCTGGCTCAAGGCCCACTACCCGGCCGAGTTCATGGCCGCCGTGCTCTCGGCCGACCTCGACAAGACCGACAAGATTGCCAATCTGATCGAAGACTGCAAGGCCATGGGCCTGGAAATCCTGCCGCCCGATCTGAATCGTTCCCGGTACCGTTTCCATGTCGACAACGGCGCCATCCGTTTCGGCCTGGGCGCGATCAAGGGCGTAGGCCACGGCGCGATAGAGAACCTGCTTGAGATTCGCGAGCGGCTGGGGCGTTTCGACTCCCTGCGCCAGCTGTGCCGTGAGATCGATCTGTCGCGACTGAACCGGCGAACCCTGGAAAGCCTGGTCCGGGCCGGCGCCGGGGACTGCATCGACCCCAACCGGGCCGCCCTCATGCAGGCCTTGCCGGACATCCTCACCGAGGCAGAACGTTTCCAGACCGACCGCGAGGCCGGCCAGTCCAGCCTGTTCGCTGCCGGGGCCGACGCGGCCGACAAAAGCGCACAGCCGCCCGCCGGCGAGCTCCGACCCAGGCCCTGGACCAACCTCCAGCGCCTCAAGGCCGAGCGCGAGACGCTGGGACTGTATCTGTCCGGACACCCGCTCGACGATCTGCGCGAGGAACTGTCCGCTTTCACCAACATGCGCCTGGCCCAGCTCTCGGCCAGCGCGCTCGGCGACAGCGGCAGAGGCAAAGGACGCAATCGAGGCGTGGAAATGACCCTGGCCGGCATGGTGATGGCCGTTCGGAAACGTCCCGGCAAGGGGGCCTTCATCGCCCTCGACGACGGCACGGCTCGAATCGAGGTCGCGGTATTCGATCGGCTGCTCAACCAGGTTGGCGATCGCCTGACCACCGATGCGATTCTTGTGGTCCGCGGCCGCGTCGAAGCGGACGATTTCCGCGGCGGCGTGCGCATGGTCGCCGAACAGATCCTGAGCATCGACGAGGCCCGGGCCCAGTTCGCGCGCGGTCTTGAAATCGACATCGAGTCGGCCGCCGGCACGAGCCTGGACCGGGACCTGGCGGCCGCCCTGCAGCCTTATCGATCCGGCGGAACCCCCGTTGTTGTGCGCTACCGCAATGATCGTGCCCAGGCCTTGATCAAGCTTGGGGAGGACTGGCAGGTCATGCCGTCGGCGGAACTGCTGGCAGCCGTCGGAGGCCTGGAGGGAATCCGTTCAGCCCGGTTGAGGTACTAAATCAAAACCCCGCTGCCCGCCAGTCCCGGTTGATCAACAGCTTTCCGCTGGCGTAGCAGCCGTTGAGGAAAACGGCGACGTTGGCTTCGGGCTGACCGGATTCGGCGATCAACTCGGTCAGATCCATCGGACCGCGCAAGAGAAGCCGGGCCAGCTGATGAAGGGCGTCGTTCTGCATCGCCTCGGCCGGCACCTGGGCGAGCATGAACTGAAACTCCGCGTTCAGGTCTGGATGCAGGCGACCGGGCAGCTGGGCCAGGCCCGCGTACCATTTCAGCTCGCTCAGCGGTCTCTGGCGATGCCCCTGAATGCGCTCGACCAGCTCGCCGCTGGTCAAGGAGACGCCGGCCGAATCCGGCAGGGGACGAGAAAACTGGGCCGGATCGAGGTCGCCAATGGAGCCATCGAAAAACCAGGCACCCGAGCCCGGATCGACCAGCAGCAGCGGCCAGCCCGGCTCGGTCAGGACAATCGGTCCTTGCCAGGTCTGACAACGCAGATGGTCGGCCAGGGTCAATCCAGCTGCATGCATGGGCGTCCGGTCAGCCGCGCCGGTCGCTTCTACGTCGCGACCGACATCGGTGGCCGAAGCGCCGGCATCGGCGGTGGGTTCCGGATCAGCCGGTGGTGCGACCTCGCCTTCGGCCAGCCGCGACAGCAGGCCGAGAAACTCGCGCGCGCGCAACGGCTTGAGCAGAAGCGAGTCGGCGGCAAAGTGCTTGTCAACGCTCAATGCGATCAGACGGGTCGAGCGTTCGCGCAATTCTGACCACAGTTCACGACCTTGCTCAGAATCCACATCGATGATCGTGACGTCTCCGCCGACGTCATCTTGAATCTCCCAGAGCACGCCGCTGCTGCGCCCGTTGACCAGGTTGATCAACGAGCGCATGACCATGCGATCCTTGGCTCCGGCATGGACAACGGACAGGTACAGGGTTTCGGGCATCAGGCTGGAACCATTCTTTGGCGATCAAACCTCGTCATGCCCCGAGGATAGCCGAAACTCGGCCGCTCATGAATCATCACGCCAGCGACTCGGGCGAGAATCGCTGCAGCAAGGCGACCACGCGCTGCATGGCCCGCTGCAAGACCCGGTGGATCTCATCAATGCTGATCGGTTCGTCTTCCAGCCCGGCACCGGGGTTGGCGACCACGCACAGACTCGCATAATCCAGACCGGCCTCGCGCGCCAGCGCGGCCTCGGGCATCGCCGTCATGCCGACCAGCGTGCACCCGTCCGCGGCCAGGCGCGCAACCTCGGCGGCCGTTTCCAGCCGCGGCCCCTGGGTGACGCCATAACACCCCCCCTCAAGCAAATCGACATCGGCTGCGGACGCAGCGGCCAGCAGCCCGCTGCGGGTCGGTCCGGCGAACGGATCGGCGAACTCGATGTGTTCCAGCGGTGCCTGGGCATCATCGCTGAAGGTGTGAACCCTGCCCCAGGTGTAGTCGATGAGCTGATCGGGCAGCACCAGGGCCCCGGCTTCCAGCTCGGGACTGACTGCCCCCACCGCGTTCAGGGCAATGATGTGCCGGACGCCGAGGGCCTTCAGTGCGGCAATGTTGGCACGGTAGTCGATCCGGTGCGGCGGGATCCGGTGCGGGCGGCCGTGGCGGGCCAGAAACCAGGCCTTCATGGCGCCCAGGTCGATCTGAACCGGCGCGGCCGAGGCCTGCCCCCAGCGCGTGGTTGAATTTCCCGACGCACCGGACTCGAACAGGTCCAGCGCCCCGGTGCCGCCGATCACGCCCAGCATGCTCATCGGCCCTCCGCTGGCGACTCGGGTTCCGCCGGCAGCGCCCAGATTTCATCAAGTTGGCGCCAATAGCCGTGCCAGTCCATCCCGCAACCGAACACATAGCGGTCCGGCACCGTCAAAGCGGCATCGTCGACCCAGTCCCGCGCCAGGCCACGGGCATGATTCTTGACCGTCAACACCGTGGTAATGACTTCTTCGGTTCCCTCCTGCAGCAATTTGTCGCGCACGGCACGCATGGTGTAGCCCTCGTCGAAAATGTCGTCGACCAGCAGCACCGTTCCGCTCAAAAGGCCCGGCCAGCGGACCCAGTGCAACTCGCCCGCGCTGGTGCGACCGCGATAGCGCGTGGCGTGCACATAGTCCATCAGCAGCGGGCGATCCATCCGGCGGGCCAGTTCCACGGCCGGGTACAGCCCGCCGTTCATCAAGGTCAGCAGGGTGACTCGCTCCCGGGCCCGCAGGCGGTCGGTCAGGCGCACGGCCTGCTCGTCCAGTGCCGACGCCACCTCCGAGGCGCTTACGATGCTTTCGGCGCCGGCAGGCCACTGCCCGGGCCATTGCTCAGCGCGGCTCATCGATGCTGTCCTGTCGGTCCTGTTCTTGCGCCATCTGTTCGGCCTGCTCAAGTTTCACCGTCCTTGTCGGGAAGGCGATTTCGGCGCCATGCGAGGCGATGATTTCACCGATTTTCAGCAACACGTCTTCGCGCACGGCATGGTATTCGGTCCACACCTTGGTCCGGGTAAAGCAGTAGACCATGATGTCGAGCGAATGCGGTCCGTAGGAGTCGAACTGGACCATCGTGGTCTGGCTGGTGTCGAGATCTTCGTGGGCCAGAATCATCTCGCGGATGCCGTCGACCACGGCCCGCACAACATGCTGGTCGTCGTAACGGATACCGATGTGCTCGAAGATCCGGCGGTGGGTCATGCGCGACGGGTTCTCCACGGTGATCGTGGCAAAGGTCGCGTTTGGAACGTACATGGGTCGTTTGTCGAACTTGCGGATGGTGGTCATGCGCCAGCCGATCTTTTCGACCGTGCCCTCGATCTCCTGGTCCGGCGAGCGCACCCAGTCCCCGACCGAAAAAGGCCGGTCCATGAACACCATGAACCCGCCGAAGAAATTGGCCAGCAAGTCGCGTGCGGCCAGACCGACCGCGATCCCCCCGACGCCGCCGGCGGCCAGGAAACCGGAGATGGGGATTTCCAGAATGCTCAGGGTGGTGAGCGCGCCGGTCAGAACCACGGCGATGCGCACGATTCGGCCTAGCACACTGGTCGTGGTGATGTCGAAGGCTTCGTTGCGCCGGATTCTTTCGGCCACGTAGGCCCGCTCGAAGCCGGTCGCCAGACGGAAGGCGAACCAGGTGGCGGCCACCACCAGACCCAGCTGCTGCATGGCGCCGAGAAACTCGCTGGAGAAATAGACGAACTCGGTATGGGGAGTCATCACGCGCGCGGCCATGACGACGCCCTGCCACCAGATCAGCAGTGAAATCGGCCGTTTGCCCGCGTAGACCAGGGCATCGTCCCAGTGATGACGGGTCTTGCTGGCATACTGTTCGAGGCGGTTGATGAAGTGTCGATACAGAACCTCCAGCAACAGGGCAGCCAGGATGATGACGAAGGCCTGAAGTACCCATCCGGGCATGCCGACCACGCCGCCCAGTCTGTCAAGATAGTCCGTCATTGCTCGTTTCGACTCAGCAGGTCCAGCGACTCTCGCCAGGCCCGGAACTCCGGCACCAGCAGCTGTTCGGTCATGCTCGACATGGCGCGACCATGCAGCCGCCCGATCAGCTCCGCGCCCAGCCCACGCAGATCCGGATCATCGGTCAGAACCTGCGCCACCGACTGCGGATTGCACACCAGGGCAAGGTCACAGCCGGCCCCCAATGCGGCGGCCAGGCGATCGCCCAGCCCCCCGGCCGGCCCGGCCCCGGCCATGTCCAGATCGTCCGACACCACCAGGCCCTCGAAACCAAGACTCTGGCGCAGTTCGTCAACAACCCAGCGCGCTGAAAACCCGGCCGGCAGCGGGTCCACCGCCGGGTAGAGAACATGGGCCATCATCACCGCGCTCAGTTTGTCGGCCAGGTGCGCGAACGGCTGCAGATCCGCCTCCAGCGCTGGCCGCGGTCGCGCATCGGTGACCACTTCCAGGTGGGAGTCCGCCGCGACCGAACCATGGCCGGGAAAATGCTTGCCGCAAGCGGCCATGCCCGCGTCTTTCATTCCGGCCACATAGTAACCGCCCAGGTCGGCCACCGTGGCCGGATCGCCCGACATCGCCCGGTCGCCGATCACCCGACTGCCGCGATCCAGGTCCAGCACCGGCGCCCAACTCAGGTCAATCCCCAGACCGAGCATCTCGGCAGCCATGACGCGGCCGTGCCGGTAGGCCAGATCGCGCGCCCGATCGGGCCGCTGTTCAAACCATTTCCCGAGCAGCCCCAGAGCCGGCAGCGGGGTCAATTCGGGTGCGCGAAACCGCTGGACGCGGCCACCTTCCTGATCAACCGTGACCAACAGCCGCGGCGATTTCAGCGCGCGGATTTCGGTCACCAGATCCCGGACCTGGTCCACCGAGGCGAAATTGCGCGCAAACAGGATCACCCCGCCCACCGCCGGATGACAAAGTCGTTCGCGCCAGTCCGGGTCCAGCGCCAGGCCTTCGAATCCGACGATCAGCCGGCCGGTGGTCAGTGCGGCGGTCATGGTCGCTCGAACAGGGCGATGGACTCGACGTGGGCGGTATGCGGGAACATGTCGGCAATGCCGGCGCTGACCAGGCTGAAACCGTGCTCGCGCACCAACACCCCGGCGTCGCGGGCCAGCGTGGCCGGATTGCAGGAAACGTACACCACCCGGCGCGCACCACTGGCGGCGACCACGGGCAGGATTTCCAGGGCGCCGGATCTTGGAGGGTCGATCAATACGCTATCAAAGCTCATTTTGAACCAGGGGGTTGAAGAAACATCTTCAGAAAGATTATCAACAAAAAACAGGGCATTTTCCACGCCGTTGCCGACGGCGTTCGCACGCGCGGCATCGATCAGGGAGGCCGATCCCTCCACGCCGACCACCGTGTCGGCGTAGCGGGCCAGGGCGAGGCTGAAATTGCCGAGGCCGCAAAACAGGTCGAGCACGCGATCGGACGGCCCGGGCGCCAGCAACTCGATCGCCCTGGCGACGAGCTTTTGATTCATCTGTGCGTTGACCTGGACGAAATCCTGGGGATGGAAATCCAGTGTCAGATCGAGAGCTTCGATCCGGTAGTCCAGCTGGTGCTGCTCCGGCCACAGCAAATGCACGGTATCCGGCCCCTTGGGCTGCAGGTACACAGCGATCCCCTCGGCTTCCGACCACTCCTTGAGAACCATCAGGTCAGCCGGCTCGAGCGGGCGCAGGTGGCGAATGACGATGGCCGAACCGTTGTCCCCGCTGGCGGTTTCGATCTGCGGCACGGCGTCGGCCACGCTCAGCCGGCCGAGCAGCTTGGACAGGCTCTCCAGGCGCTGACTGAAATCCGGATGGAGAACGCGACAGTGGCCCACATCGGCCACGAAGCGGCCCTGTTTTTCGCGGAAACCCACCAGCACCCGGCCCTTTCCCGCCACCTGGCGCGCGCTCAGACGGGCGCGCCTGCGGTAAAACCACGCATCTCCTGCCAGCGGTTCCAGCCACTCGCGCGGGCTGACCTCTCCGATACGACAGAGATTGTCGACCAGGCGCTTGTGCTTGAAACGAATCTGGGCATCGTGGTCCAGGTGCTGCAGGGCGCAGCCGCCGCATTGCTCGAACCACGGACAGGCCGGCTCAATGCGCTCGGCTGACACCTCTACGACCTCGGTGCAGATCGCTTCGTCGTAGCGTCGATTGCGGGCGATCAGCCGGGCATTCACGACCTCCCCGGGCAGCGCACCGTGCACGAACACCGCCTTGTCGTCGATCCGGCCCACGCCGCGCCCGTCATGGGCAAGGTCGCTGATCGCAACAGAGACCGGCTCCGGCGGCAAGCGGCGGCGTTGTCTTCTTCCCATCTGGAGTGCCTGATTGCTTGCAACGGGTGGGCCGGCCGCTTGTGCGGGCCGGCCGACCAGGGTTCGTTCCTACTTTTGTGTCCAGGAGCCGTCCGACTGCTGGTAGTGCCAGCCCGAACGCGCGTTGGCAATCCACTGCCGAGCGAAGGTTTCGCGGATTTCTTCCTCCCACTCGGGGTGACCGTTGGCCACCGCGATTTCCCGATACACGGCGCGGCGATCGCTGTTTTCCTCGCCCACCACGCGCTCGAGGTTTCGTCGCTCGGCCAGCGAGACGGCCTGGCGATCAAGAATGGCGATCAAACCGTCCTTGTCCAGGCCGATCGCCCCGGCATTCAGCCACTCGGACAGATGCTGGCGATGGCGCTCGGCCATGCGCTGCTTGATCGACTGGATCTGCGGGCTGTCGATGTTGATGTTCGGTGCCTGGGCATGCGCGGACGCAACCAGAAGCCCGGACCAGCGAAAGCCGGTTGCCGGAGCATCAGACGGTGGCTCCGGCTCGCTGCGAGCGTTGTCGCCGAGTACGTCCTGGATGAAACGGTCGGCGGCACGCTCTGCGGCCGCTTCCGGAAAGTAGACGTTGATGGTCACGCAAGCTGCCAGCGTCAGCACGGCGGCGATGGCACACAAATTCATCATACGAATGTTCACGACATGCTCCTGACGGCCCTGGCCGCGTGTGTATTGGCAAGAGCCATGTTGCGACAGGGCGCTTGAACCGATGCTGAATAGTGTATCCCACCCGCGCCTGCAAGCCGGCTCAGATCGCATCAAGCGCCTGGGCCAGGGTGCGGAACCCGCGCACGTTCATGCGCGCCTTCACGCCCTTGAGGTTGCCTTCGGGGACCAGCGCCTGATCGAAACCCTGGCCGGCCGCCTCGCGCAACCGCTCCTCGCCGTTGTAGACCGGCCGCAGCTCGCCGGCCAGGCCGATCTCGCCGAATGCCACCAGTCCGGAAGGCAGCGGCTTTTCCCTGAGCGAGGATTTCAGGGCAAGCGCGATGGCCAGGTCGCTGGCGGTCTCGGAAATCCGGATACCGCCGGCCACGTTGATGAACACGTCCTGATCACCGATCTGGATGCCGGCGTGCCGGTTCATCACCGCCAGCAGCAGGGCCAGGCGGTTCGGGTCGATCCCTACCGCCACCCGCCGCGGGTTGGACAGGCTCGACGGCGCGACCAAAGCCTGGACTTCCACCATCAGCGGGCGCGTGCCTTCGCGGGTAACCAGCACGCAACTGCCCGGAGCCGGCTCGGATGCGCCCGACAGAAAAATCGCCGACGGGTTGCCAACCGCCTTCAGGCCGCGATCGGTCATCGCGAACACGCCCAGTTCGTTGGCGGCGCCGAAACGGTTCTTGACCGCCCGGATCAGTCGATAGCGGCTGCCGGAGTCGGACTCGAAATAAAGCACTGCATCGACCATGTGCTCCAGAACCCTGGGCCCGGCCAGGGCACCCTCCTTGGTGACGTGTCCGACCAGCACCACGGCGCAACCGGTTTGCTTGGCAAACTGAACCAGACGGGCGGCACACTCGCGAACCTGGGCCACCGCCCCGGGCGCTGACTGCAGGGCCTCGGTCCACAGGGTCTGAATGGAATCGAGGACCATGAAACCGGGCCGCCGCTCGGCCGCCGTGGCCAGAATGACTTCCAGGCTGGTTTCGGTCAGACAGTCCAGTCGCTCGGGCTCCAGGCCCAGCCGGCGGGCGCGCATGGCGACCTGGGCGGCGGATTCCTCGCCGGTGACGTACAGGCTGGAGCAACCCTGCGCCATGGCATCCTGGACCTGCAGCAACAGGGTGGACTTGCCGATCCCCGGATCACCGCCAAGCAACACCACAGAGCCGGGCACCATCCCGCCGCCCAGCACCCGGTCCAGCTCGCTCAGGCCGGACGACAGGCGCCGGACCGAATCCTCGGCCCCGACCTCGGCCAGGGTCACCACCCGGGCCGAAGCGGTGCCGGTCCAGTTCCCCCGCCCCTTGGGGCCTTTCGCGCCAGCGGCGGTGCTCACGGTTTCCTCGAGCGAGTTCCACGCATTGCACTCGGGACACTGCCCGGACCATTTCGGGAAACTCGCGCCGCACTCGCGACAGGTGTAGATTGCTTTTGCCTTCGCCATTTCGATTATTGTAAGCCGATGATCCGCGACGAACAGCCCGTGATCGGTGAGTCCCCGGCTTTCCTCGAAATGCTGGACCAGGTCTCGCGTGCCGCACCGATGGATCGTCCCTTGCTGGTGGTCGGTGAGCGCGGAACGGGCAAGGAGCTGGTTGCCGAGCGGCTTCATTTTCTCTCGCCGCGCTGGGATCAGCCCCTGGTCAAGCTCAACTGTGCCGCCATCAGCGAGAGCCTGCTGGAGTCGGAGCTGTTCGGCCACGAGGCCGGTTCGTTCACCGATGCGACCCAGCGCCGCCTCGGTCGCTTCGAAACCGCCCACGGCGGCAGTCTGTTTCTGGACGAGCTGGCCAGCACCACACCCGGGGTGCAGGAAAAGATCCTGCGCGTGATCGAATACGGCCAGTTCGAGCGCCTGGGCTCGTCGCGCACCACCACCGTCGATGTACGCCTGATCGGCGCGGCCAACGTCGACCTGGCCGCGCTGGCCGAACAGGGACGGTTCCGCTCCGACCTGCTCGACCGGCTGGCCTTCGACGTCATCACCCTGCCCCCCTTGCGCGCCCGGCCCGAGGATATTCTCCCGCTGGCCGAGCACTTCGCCATGCGCATGAGCCGGGAGCTGGGGCGCAGCCTGTTCGCCGGATTCGATCCCGAGGTCACGGCCCAGCTGCTCAAGCACCACTGGCCGGGCAACATCCGCGAGCTCAAGAACGTGGTCGAGCGCACGGTCTATCGCCACCAGGCCGCCGACGAGCCGGTCACCCAGATCGTTCTCGATCCCTTCGAGTCACCCTGGCGGCCGGCAAGCCCGCCGTCGCCGACCACGACGATGCCCGATCCACCGCTGAACCTGCGCGACCACCTCAACGAGCAGGAAAAGGCGCTGGCGCAACGCGCCCTGGAGATCAGTCGCGGACACCAGGGCAAGGCGGCCGAGTTGCTGGAACTCAGCTACGACCAGTTTCGGGGCATCCTGCGCAAGCACCACCTGGCCGGCCGCTGAAACCGCCGGCGGTGGTAGCGGTCAGCTTCCGGATCGCCTGCCCGATCGCGGGCTGGAATTGCTGCGAGTAGGCACGACCCAGAACAAGACCGCGATCACCAGCAGTCCGATGCCGACCGAGAGGCCGAACCAGGCCCGTTTGTCGGGGCCGGTGACAAGCACCGATCGGGCCGGACGGTCGGGATCGTAGTACACCGGAACCGGCTCGCCCGGCTCGTAGAGCACCAGTTCCTCGCGCGCCTTGATCTCCGTCTTCTCGCCCAGCCGGCGGCTCAGGCGCACGCGGTCGCTGGCGAAGGACCGGCCGTCGACTTCGTATTCATAGCTCACCCGGATTCGCCAGCCCGGCCCGATCCTGGCGCCGGACACCGGGGCAGCGGCCGCCTCGACCACGGTTCCGCTCACGCTGGGCCAGTCCAGGCTGGCCCGGCCTTCCAGCAACAGACGGCTGCGGTCCACCACCAGGCCGAGCCCCATCAACAGGATCAAAGCGGCGGCGACACGACGGATCTTTTTTTGTCCAGGACGTTCAGGCAAGCAGTCCTCCAGTGGGTGCTGTCAAAAGATGGGAGGCAGCAGGATACCTGTCCAGGTCGCCGCGACGTGATTTTTACCCGGAATCCGGCAGGGGCCGTTGCGCCATGGACCCGGGGATTCTGCTCAAGGAGCATTCCCGCCAGCCGCCTCGACCGCCCGCATCACGCGCAGCACGTTGCCGCTCCACAGCGCGCGGATCTCGTCTTCGGAGTAACCGCGACGCAGGAGCTCCCAGGTCACGTTGACCGTCTCGGAGGCATCATCCCAGCCCTCGACACCGCCGCCACCGTCGAAATCGGACACGATGCCGACGTGCTCGATGCCGATCAGGTCGACCGCGTAGTCGATGTGGTCGACGAATTCAGCCAGGGTCCGTCCGGGTGAATCCGGCGCAACTCGGCCAGCTCGGTTGCGTAGGCCTCGCGCTGCTCGGCGCTGGCACCGGCCCAGCCTTCCGCGAGATACTTGCGGCGCAGCTCGGCCTGGCCGCTGGCGATCTCGGGGTGCACATCGGCCAGATAGCTTCGAAAAGCCACCATCTGGGCCACGCCGCCGTTGTCGCGAATGGCCTTGAATTGTTCATCATCGAGGTTGCGCGGGTTCTCGTACTGGCCCATGGCGCCGGAATGCGAGGCGATCACCGGCGCGCGCGACATTGCAACCGCGTCCATCATGGTCCGCTTGCCGACGTGCGAAATGTCCACCATGATGCCGTGGTCGTTGAGGGCCCGGACCAGTTCCCGGCCAAGCGCACTCAGTCCCGGATCGCGCTCGCGGTCCCCCAGGTCAAAGCGCGGGTTGGAACTGCCGCCGAACTGGTTGTGACCCATGTGGGTCAGGCCCACGTAGCGCACGCCGCGCTCGGCCCACAAGGGCAGCTCGTCGACGCTCTCGCCCAGCGGATAGGCATTCCCCATCCCGATCAGCGCGACCAGGCGGCCGGAGGCATGGATGGCCTCGACCTCGTCTGCCGTGCGAGCCAGGCCGATCTGCCTCGGATAGGCTCGGACCAGCCGCTTGATCGAGCGGTACATCTCTTCGGCCCGTTCGCGAGCGGCGCGGTAGCCGTCCTCGTCCAGCCGCCCCTGGGCCAGGTAGACGATCAGGAAGGCCGCATCCAGGCCGCCGGCACGCATTTTCGGAAAATCCACCTGGGCTCGAGTGAACCCGCCGGGATCGAGCAGGTGGGTGGCGTAGTTGGCACCCAGATCGACATGAGTGTCAATGGTCAGAATCCGGTCGTGGACCGCCCAGGCTTCCGCCTCGGTGACGTCTCGGGGTACGCGATCGGCCTGCGCAACAAGCCACGGGGCCAACAACAGGGCAACCAGTAAGAAACGGGCATGGTTCATGGGCGAATCGTCGTGAACAGGAGGGTCGTGAGTATACGCAGGGCGATTCGGCCGGCGCAAACCCGGCCGGAACACTCCTGAATCACCGGACCAATCTGATTTCGCGGTCTTCACCCCGCCCGACGGCTTGCCCCGCACGCCCATGATCGGGCATGATGGGAAGCCTTGGGGCGGCGTTCGGAATACCCGATTCCGGACACCCGGGATCTTTCTGGAAGCAATCGAACAAGGCTCGATTCGATGATCAGCGCGTGCACTCACCCGACGACTCGGCAGCGGCTCCAGGCCGCGCTGCTTGTCCCTCTGATCGCCCTGGTTTCAGCCTGCGCCACGACCGAATCGGATTCCTCAGCGCTGGAATCCCCGTCTGACAGCCTTGAAATCCGACTGGAGACGACACCGGAAAGCGCTCGGCAACGCTCGCCGCTGGCGCATCCGCGAAGCATTGAACAGGATACGTTGAAAGCCGTATTGGCCAGCCTGGGCTATCGCGAAGCCGGCCTGCTCGCAAGAAGCAGTGAGCAGGCCGTGTTTGGCACAGAGGAACTGGACGAGCTCGTTGCTGCACTGAGCCGGGCTCTGGCGACTGCCGGGCCAGGCCAACAGGCGCGCTTTGCCTCGTTCAGCCGGCGCGGAGGCACGCTCGGCCAACTGCGCAAGACCGAGGGTGTGGCCTTTGTCGACCGCGATGATCGCCTGAACCTGGCCTTCGTCGGCGTCCAGGAATTTGCCGGCCCGGACGAGGATTTTTTCCGCTTTCTGGAACTGAGCGACCGCAACCCGCTGACCGATGGCCGAAGCCTGATTACCCTGCAAAGCGACCATCCAGGACACCGCTCGCTGCCCGAACAGGACCGTCGACCGCTACCGCTGTGGATCCGGGTCGATCTGTCCACCGCCTCTACCCAGCCGGAGCGAACGGCCGGTCCAGCCGTCAGCGATGACCCCGTACCGACCGGCGAAGACGCCGAAGCGGACATCCCGGAGCCCGCAAGCGCGCCGGTGACCGCCACGCCGCCGTCCACCGAGGAGGACGGTACCCAGCACCAGGTTCGCCGACGCCTGGAGTTCCTCAAGGAGCTTCACGAAGATGGGCTGATCAGCACGGAGGAATACCAGCAGCAGCGACGCGAGGTTCTCCAGCGGCTTGATTGACAACGGCGCAACCCAGGATTGGCGGGTTCGCACGGGTCCGAGTGATTTCTGTTTTGTTCGGCAGAGCCGGGCTGGCAAATGAGCACCGAAAACGGTACGCAACAGGACGACTACTCGCGCCGGCAGCGGATCGGCCTGATTTCCGGACCCATCGCCTTTCTGGTGATTCTGGTTTTGCCGGCACCCGAGGGGATGGAGCCGGCGGCCTGGGCGACGGCGGCGGTCGGCACATGGATGGCGACCTGGTGGATCACCGAAGCCATCCCCATCCCGGCCACCGCACTTTTGCCCCTGCCCCTGTTTCCCTTGCTTGGAATCGGCACCATCACCCAGGCCGCCAGCCCCTTCGCCAACCCGATGATCTTCCTGTTCATGGGCGGGTTCATGATCGCCATCGCCATGCGGCGCTGGAAACTGCATCGCCGTATCGCCCTGGCCATCATTGTTCGCGTCGGCACTCGTCCCGATGCCATCATTTTCGGCTTCATGATCGCCTCGGCGTTTCTCAGCATGTGGGTCAGCAACACCGCCACCGCCCTGATGATGCTGCCGATCGCCATGTCCGTGGTCAACCTGAGCAAGAAGCTGCCGCAAACCAGCGCGCGCGAAAAACGGGCCCTCGATCACTTCGCCATCGTGCTTGTCCTGAGCATCGCCTACGCCTGCAACATCGGCGGCATGGGCACCCTGATCGGAACCCCGCCCAATGCCCTGCTGGCCGCGTTCGTGCTGGAAAACTACGGGATCGAAATCGGTTTCGGACAGTGGATGCTGCTGGGCGTGCCGCTGGTGATTGTCGGCCTGCCGCTGGCCTACCTGGTTCTCGCCAAGCTCAGCTTCCCGGTTCACCTTTCCGAGTTGCCGGGGGGTGCGGACGTCATTCGACAAGAGCAGTCCCGGCTTGGGCCGATCTCGTCCGAGGAAACCAAGGTCGCGCTGGTCTTTGCCGCCACGGCGTTGCTCTGGATGTTCCGAAAACCTCTCGAGAGCCTGGTTCCCGGCATCAGCGACGCCGGCATCGCCATTGCCGCCGGTCTGTCCCTGTTCGTGATCCCGGCAGATTTGAAAAAAGGTCGTTTTCTGCTCGACTGGGAGGCAACCGAACAAATGCCATGGGGTATTCTGATTCTTTTCGGCGGGGGTCTGAGCCTGGCGGCGGCGTTCACTCGAACCGGCCTGGATGAATACGTCGGCCTGATGGTGGTCGCCTTCGAGGCCTGGCCGACCTTGTTGTTGCTGGCCCTGGCGGTTGTCGTGATCCTGCTGTTGACCGAGATGACCAGCAACACGGCCACGGCTGCGGCGTTCCTGCCGATCCTGGCGGCCGCCGCCATCGGCGTCGGTGAAAATCCGCTGCTGTTTATCATACCGGCGGCTCTGGCCGCATCCTGCGCCTTCATGCTGCCGGTGGCCACGCCGCCGAATGCGATCGTCTACGGCAGCGGACTGCTGACCGTCCCGATGATGGTCCGGGCCGGGATCTGGCTGAACCTGACTTTTGTCCTGATCGTGATTGCCGCAGCCTACCTGCTTTTGCCCTGGGGGTTCGATGTGGCTCCAGGAGTGGTCCCTGAATGGACGAAATGAATGAAATGAAACCAGCGAGAAAGGCAGCCGGCAAACCGCTTCGGCCCGGCTCGCGCGCACGCTTCCTGTTGTGCTCGGATCTTGATCGGACTCTGATCCCGAACGGACTGCAGCCGGAATCTCCGCAGGCTCGCCCACTGTTGCGCAGACTGGTCAAGCAGGCGGCTGTTTGCCTGGTGTACGTGACCGGCCGCAACCAGGTGCTGGTCGAAGAGGCGATCGAGCAATACCAACTGCCCTGGCCCGACGCCGTGATCGGCGATGTCGGCACCCGGATCTGGTCCACCCTGGAGGGCAAATGGACCGAGTGGCACCAGTGGAACCAACTGATCACCCGACACTGGCCCGAGGATGCTCCAGCGCGCATCGCAGCCGAGGTGAACAGGATGCGCAGCATCGAGCGCCAGCCCGACGATCGCCAGACTCGCTTCAAACAAAGCTATACCTGCGGCTTGCCGGATCTGGATGAGCACTGCGCCCGGCTTCGCGGCTGCCTGCTCGATTGCGGGTTGAAGGTCAACATCATCGGCAGCATCGATGAGGTCACGGATCAGGGCCTGATCGACATTCTTCCGGCCGCAGCGACCAAGCAAAGCGCTATCGACATGGTCATGTCGGCGTGGGGATTCCATCACTGGGACACGATCTGCGCCGGCGACAGCGGCAACGATCTGCCGTTTCTCACCTCGGCGCTGCAGGCCGTACTGGTCGCCAACGCCACCGACGAGGTGCGCCAAAGCGCCGTCGCCATGGCCGAGCAGCAGGGCCAGGGCGCCAACCTGTACCTCGCCCGCGGCGGCTTCTGGGGGATGAACGGCAACTATGCCGCCGGCGTGCTCGAAGGCATGGCCCACTACCTGCCGCACATCAGAAACATGCTGAAATAGTCGCCAATCCACCCCGAACTTGACCTGCATCAACAAGGCGCGAGGGCGACTGGTCCAAAATGCGGGTACAAGTAACTGACACCACCGATGCCCATGTTTCTCAAAACACTTTCCGGCATGCCCGGCCGCGCACTGATTGCCTTGCTCCTCGCACTGTTTGTTTCGGCACCGGCGCTTGCCGAACAAGAGCCCATGAATGGGCTGACCATGCACGTGTTCATGAGCGAAACCTGCCCGCACTGCCGCGCGCAAAAGCCGTTTCTGGCCGCGCTCGACGCCAATCACCCGGAACTGGAAATTCGCCACCTGGAAATCATGACCACGCGCGAACACCACGATCTGCTGCGCAACATGGCCTCACTGCATGACGTGCAGCCAGGCTCGGTACCGATGATTTTCGTCGGCGGCAAGGTCTGGACCGGCGACAGCCGCCAGATTCGACGCGAGATTGCCGATCACGTAGAGGCTTGCCTGGACAATGGCTGCCCGCGGTAGCGGCCAAAACGGCGAATCTTTCAGTACAACAGCACGCTGACCGCGATTGCGGCCACGGTCGCCGCGATCGGAATCAGGACCGTGACCACGAAGATATCGCGGTAGGCTTCGGCGTGCTTCAGACCCATGATCGTGAGCATGGCGATCACGGCACCGCTGTGCGGCAAGGAATCCAGCCCTCCAGACGCGACCGCCGCCACCCGGTGCAATACCGCCGGGTCCACGCCCATGGCCAGGTAGTTCTCGGCGAAGGTCTGCAGGAAGATCTGGAGCCCCCCGGAGGCCGAGCCGACGATCCCGGATACCACGCTGACCGAGACCGCGGCCGACACCAGCGGCGGCAGATCCAG
Organism: Wenzhouxiangella sp.; assembly: GCA_007694885.1. GTDB lineage: Bacteria > Pseudomonadota > Gammaproteobacteria > Xanthomonadales > Wenzhouxiangellaceae > Wenzhouxiangella. The sequence goes on from REEW01000060.1 coordinate 29,876, forward strand.
GGCCATCACGGCCTGGGCGAACACGGCGAAGCCGCCGGTCTGGGTCACCACCCCTCCGAAACCGATCACCGCGGCCGTGTTGAGCAGCGGCATGATGCTGTCGTTGGCCCCGGCGCCCAGTGCCTCCAGGGCCCGTCTGCGCAGGTCGGCAAACAACACGACACAGACCGCTGAGCCCATCAGCAAGGCAAAGCTGGGCCAGATCACCGGCTGGGTGTTGGCAAAAGAGACCAGGCCGCCGATCAGCGGGGTCTGGCCATCGACCCAGCCAACAGCGGTCAGCACACGCGGCACGATGATGCTGCCGAGCACCGTCAGCAGGGGGACAATCGCCAGCCTCCAGTCGGGCGCATGACGGACTTCCGGACCCATCTTTTCCATCGCCGCGTCCTGGGGATTGGCTGCATAGCCCTCCCCACGCGCTCTCGCCCGCCGCCACTGATCCTCCAGGTAGGCCCAGCCGCCAAGCGCCATGACCAGCGCGGCGGTCAGACCGGGAACAATGCCGGCAAACAGGTCCGTGCCCAGCGCAGACGCGGCGATGACGTTTTGTATCGAAGGCGTGCCGGGCAGCGCGGTCATGGTGAACGTGCCGGCTCCCAGGGCAGCGGCTCCGCAGAACAGACGCTTGGGCAGATCGGACTGGCGCATCAAGGCGATGCCCAGCGGGTACATGGTGAAAATGACCACGAAGACGACCACGCCGCCGTAGGTCAAGGCGGCGCAGACCAGCACCGTGACCAGCAGCGTCCGGCGCGCGCCCAGGCGGGCGATCACGGCCTGGGCAATGGCCGTGGTCGCACCGCTGGCGGCCATCATCTTGCCGAAAATCGCCCCGGTCAGGAACAGGACAAAAAACTGGCCGGCAAAGCTGAACGCGCCGAGCGGTCCGAAGGCGAAGTGTTCGAGAAGGATTCCGTCGATCGCCAGGCCGTTGCTCAAGCCGACGACCAGGCTGGCCAGCAGCGCGGCGACCAGGATATTGACCCCGCGCAGGGCCATCAGGATCAGCGCTGCCAGTCCCAGCAGCAATCCGATGTTTCCGATCATGTCTTGTCTACCCCGACGAACCCGGCTTTGCGCGGGCTGATTCGCTCATGACCGTCGGACTGTGCCGGCCGGTCGGCGCATGGGCCTACAATAGCACCCCATTCGGCGACAGAGTCCTCCAGCGTGGCGACTTCGAACATCCAGCGCAATCAATCCATCACCATCGGCGACATCGAAATCCGTCCCGGTGAGCGGCGTCAGCTTGAGCTGGAAGTCGGGCGTTTTTACACCTATACACCGACCACCATGCCGGTGCAGGTGATTTGCGGCCAGAAGGCCGGGCCGGTGATGTTCGTCAGCGCCGCCATTCACGGCGATGAACTCAATGGCGTGGAGATCATCCGCAGGCTGCTTCGGGTGCCGGAGCTGGACCGTCTCCGCGGGACGCTGATCGCGGTGCCAATCGTCAATCTCTACGGCTTCATCAACACCAGTCGCTACCTGCCCGACCGACGCGACTTGAACCGCAGTTTCCCCGGCTCCGAGACCGGCTCCATGGCCGCCCGCATCGCCAATCTGTTCATGCGCGAGATCGTCCAGCGCTGCAGCCACGGCATCGACCTGCACACCGGCGCCATCCACCGCAGCAACCTGCCCCAGATCCGGGCCAATCTCGATGACGCCCAGACCCTGGACCTGGCCCGGGCCTTCGGCACGCCGGTGATTCTCAACAGCGCCATCCGCGATGGCTCGCTCAGGGCTTCGGCGGCCGAGCTCGACGTACCGATTCTGCTCTACGAGGCCGGGGAAGCGCTGCGCCTGGACGAATTCTGCATCCGCGGCGGGGTTGAAGGGATCCTGCGCGTGATGCGGATGCTGGGCATGCTCCGCAAGAGCCGGCGCAAACCGCCACCCGAGCCTATCGTGGCGCGCTCCAGCGCCTGGGTGCGGGCGCCCCAGAGCGGTGTGTTTCGGGTATTCACGGGCCTGGGCGAGCGCGTCGCCCGGGATCAGACCGTGCTCGGTGCCGTGTCCGACCCGTTCGGCAAGCGCGAAGTGGAAATCCGGGCACCGTTCAGCGGCATCGTGATCGGCCGACTCAACCTGCCGCTGGTCAACGAGGGCGACGCGATTTTTCACATTGCCCGGTTCCATCGAACCGATGTGGCGGTCGAGCGAATCGAGGACTACCAGGAAAGCATGGAGGCCGATGACTTTCCCTGGACGGACGGTCCGAACGGGGTCGCCTGAGGCCGGGCAGCGTCCTGGACGGCAGCGCCGTCAGCCGCCGCCCGCGGACTCCGGTTTTTCACCCGCGGCTCAGTGCTCGTAGCCCTCGGTATCTTCGTAGCGCTGATGCACGGTATCGGCCGGATGCTCGGGTGGCGCGTAGAAGGTGTAGAGCTTGAGCGCGTCGTCTCCGGCATTTTCCACCTTGTGCCAGTAGCCGGCGGGAATCATGATTCCGTAGCCCGAGGTCGCCGTGGCTTCGAAATCGAGATTGTCCTCGGTTTCGCCCATCAGGATCCGGGCCGTACCCGCCTCGACACGAAAGAACTGGTCGTGGTTGTTGTGGACTTCCAGGTCAATGACTTCACCCGGCTCCAGCGACATCAGCACCATCTGAAAAAATTCGCCGGTCCAGCGCGTGTCGCGATAGTTCTCGTTTTCCTTAGTCAGGGTGCGGATGTCGAACACCCACGGCTGCTTGCCCTGGTCTCCATGATCTCCGTACATCTGGGTCGACGGTTCGTACGCAGCCGCTGTCCATGGCAGCGCAATCAGAAGTACTGCGGCCGGAAGGGTTTTGAGCATTGTTTTGGCGCTTGACACGGCAAACTCCTGGTGTGAAACAGTGAACCTTTACGCTAGCATGAACCTGTGGATTTCGCCCACATCTTCCGAAAATCGCCCCTCCCACGCAAACCCGAGGATGCCGGCATGACCCTTTCCATCAGCGTAGACGAAGCGCTGGACCCGGGCCTGACAAGCTTTCTGAAAACCGCCCGATCCGTCGTTGTGCTGACCGGCGCCGGCGTTTCTGCAGAGTCCGGCGTGCCCACGTTTCGCGATGCTCAGCAGGGCTTTTGGGCCCGTCATGATCCCATGCAGCTGGCCACGCCGGACGGGTTTGCGCGCGACCCCGGGCTGGTCTGGGACTGGTATCAGTGGCGCAGAAAGCTGATTGCCGAGACCTCGCCCAACGCCGGCCATCGGGCAATCGCCGAGCTGGCCGGGCAGCTTCCCGGCCTGGTTGTGATCACCCAGAACGTGGACGGTTTTCATCAGCTCGCCGGCTCGCGGCATGTCCTGGAACTGCACGGCAACATCCAGCGCAGCATCTGTTCGCGCACCCGCCGTGACATCCCGGCAAGCTGGCTTGACGCACATCCCGACCGCTCACCCGTTCCTTCGCCGCACCACCCGCAGGGCCTGGCCCGGCCGGACGTGGTCTGGTTCGGCGAATCGCTGGACGAAAAGCTGTTGGGCGCAGCCTTTGCCGCCGCCCAGGCGTGCGATCTGGTGATCGTGGCCGGCACCTCCGGCGTTGTCCATCCGGCCGCCTCGATCCCGGCCGTGGCCGTCGAACACGGTGCCCGGATGATCGAGGTCAATCCGGTTCAGACCGAGCTCAGCCGACTGGCCGACTGGCGTCTTGTCGGTCCCTCGGCCACCTGGTTGCCGCGACTGGTCGAATCGCTCTCGAAATGAGCATCCCTTATACTTCGTCGATTGACTCGCCGGAGAAAGCTTATGACCGCCACCATGCGTGCTCTCGTCAAGGCCAAGGCAGCGCCGGGGCTGGAGATGCAGGAAGTGCCCAAACCCGTTGCCGGGGCCAACGAGGTCCTGCTGAAACTGGAAAAGACGGCCATTTGCGGCACCGACCTGCACATCTACCAGTGGGACGACTGGGCCCGGCGCACGATCAAGCCGCCGCTGATCATCGGCCATGAGTTCGTCGGTCACATCGTCGACATCGGCGAGGGCGTACGCGGCTACTCGCAAGGCCAGCGGGTTTCGGCCGAAGGCCACGTGGTCTGCGGTGTTTGCCGCAACTGCCGGGCCGGCAAGCAGCACCTGTGTCCGCATACAGAGGGCATCGGCGTGAATCGTGACGGCGGGTTCGCCGAATACGTGGTCGTTCCGGCAACCAACCTGTGGCCGATCCCCGACGAGATTCCATCCGAGCTGGCGGCGTTCTTCGATCCTTTCGGCAACGCCGCTCACTGCGCGCTGCAGTTCGACCTGGTCGGGGAAGACGTGCTGATCACCGGCGCCGGACCGATCGGCATCATCGCCGCGGGCATCGCCAAGCACGTCGGCGCCCGCCACATCGTCGTCAGCGACGTCAACGACTATCGCCTGAAGCTGGCCGCCGACATGGGCGCGACCCGGACGATCAACGTGACACGCGAGAATCTGCGCGACATTCTCGGCGAGTTGAACATCGACGGCTTCGATGTCGCCATGGAAATGTCCGGCCATCCGCAGGCCTTCGATGATCTGTTGCACTGCATGTACCACGGCGGGCGGGTCGCCCTGCTCGGCATTCTGCCCAAGGGCGCGGGCGTGGACTGGGACCAGGTCATCTTCAAGGGCCTGCAGGTGCACGGCATCTATGGCCGGCGCATGTACGAGACCTGGTACAAGATGACCCAGATGCTGCTGACCGGCTTTCCGCTGCACAAGGCCCTGACGCACCAGATCCCGATCGACGACTTCGAGACCGGCTTTGAGCTCATGGCCGCCGGAGAATGCGGCAAGGTGGTGTGCGACTGGGGCGTGCAATCGGACGCCGCCTGAGGCGACTACGGCTTTTGGCTGTAGAGGGGTTCGAGCATCGGGGGGTGCCGGGTGCCTCCCAAAAAATCAGCGTCCCGGACGATAGACCTTGTCGCCGTCCATCCGCGGCGACCACGGCAGGCCCTCGTTCTGCCAACCGTTTTTCAGGCGCATTCCGGCGTGTTCGCCTTCGGCGATGCGGTCGCCCTGGAAACCGTGACGCACGTACAGCACCTGTGGAAATCCGGCTTGGCGAAGATAGCTCGCACTCGGCTCACCGCGTGCACTGCCGGACCGGCACATGGTGATGATGGTGGTCTCGCGGTCCAGACCGCGCTCAATCAGGGCCGCCTCGACTTCGGCGGCGAAATCGGGGTTGCGCGGCAGCGGAAAACTGCCGCTGTCTTCGTTCCAGCCGTAGCGGTCGACCAGCAGAAACGGGATGTTGGCATGCACACCCTCGGCCCAGCCGATGAACATGATCTCGACCGGGTCGCGAACGTCGATGAAAAACACTTCCTTGTCGGGATCCATCACCATCGCATGGGCTTGGCCGGCCGAGATTCCGTAGTCGTTACCGGCCGCGGCCTGAAAGGCCACAAGAGCCAACAGTAGCGGTGCAAACAATCGAATCACGGGCAACTCCTGAATGTAAGTTGTCTTTATGGTAACAAGGCGCTGCAAACGCGACCAACTCCCCGACAGAATGAGTTGCTGCCTGTTCAGAACTGAAACATCGATACGCCGGCGCTGACCGTCGTCTGGCGGTGGTTGTAGTCCAGCAGACTCTCGCCATAACCGCTGAATGCGGAAAGATAGCCGTGCAGGTCGCCGACCAGGGGGAAGTGATAGCCCAGTCGAACCATACCCTTGCCGGTTGACGGATTCAGGCGGGCATCGAACTCGATCCGGCGCTGGTTGATGTGATGAATGACGCGCAGGTCGCCATAACCGAGAAAATCCTCGATGTCCGGATTATCGTCGGGATCTTCGGTCAGCACACGGATCCAGGGCCGAACATAGACCTCGGTATCCGGTCCTTCGAAACCGAAATTTGCATACAGACGGTTCCAGCTGCGCGAGATTCCCAGGACCGAGCCGCGCCCATTGGACTGATGCTTGAGCCCCACAGAGACCTTCCGCCATTGCCAGCCTCGACCCAGGCTGACGTCGGTCCGCCAGACCGAAAACAGCTCGGGCATGTAGTTGGTTTCCCTGAACGGCGACGACTCGGCGCTGTTGTAGGCTTGCCAGTAGGAGTTCTGGGTATAGGCAAACCAGACATCGCCGTTATCGCCCACGGGGTTGTCCCAGAGCTTGGTTCGCAGGCTCAGGCGGAAATGGGCTTCGACCGAATCCAGCGGAAACGCCTCGGCCGCCTCGCCGGCCGGGGAAACCGGCCGCTCGTTCGGCGCCGACGAAAAGCGCGCGGGCACGGCCAGCAGTGGGCGATAGGTCCGGATTCGACCGCGACCGCCGTGGGTGTCGTCGTCCAGCTCCCAGAACAGGTTCATGCGCGAGAACTCGCGGACCCGTTCGGCCGGCCCCGGATCACCATCGGCGGGATCGGCAGCGGCCGTGCCGGTCGCCGCGTCCTCAAGGCCGGCCAGGCGGTCAAAACAGGCCAGACGGGGCCCGGGGTCTCGGATCTGGGCGCAGCGCTGGAAGCTTTTCCGGACCTCATCGCCCTCTTCGGCTAGGACCGGAGTCCAGAATGTGGAGCACCACACCAGGGGCAAGCAAGCAAGCCCCGAAAAAAACCGTTTCAGCATCAGGGAGCCACCCGTAATCCAAACCTTTGCCAATTATACGTTGCCCACTCGGTAGAGCCGTTGGCACGCCCGGCCCGTCATGTCCTACAATGCCGGTCGATCCCTTGCAAGCCGACCGCACATGCCCGATTCAGCCTTTTTGCAGCGCCTGAGTGAGGAGTTGTCCCAGATCGATCGGGACGGCCTGTACAAGCGCGAACGCGCCATCGTCACGCCGCAGCGGGTCGCCATCCGCACCCGGGAACAGGGCGAAGTCCTGAATTTCTGTGCCAATAACTATCTTGGCCTGGCCGACCACCCGGACATCATCGCCGCGGCCCGGCAGGCCCTGGACGAGTACGGCTTCGGCGTGGCCTCGGTGCGCTTCATCTGCGGCACCCAGGATCTGCACCAGCGCCTGGAGCGGACCATCGCGGAGTTTTTCGGCAAGGACGACAGCATTCTGTACGCGGCCTGCTTCGACGCCAACGGCGGCCTGTTCGAACCGCTATTGGGTCCGGAGGATGCGATCATCTCCGACCAGCTCAACCACGCCTCCATCATCGACGGCATTCGTTTGTGCAAGGCCGAGCGCCATCGCTACCCGAACTCGGACATGCAGGCGCTCGAAGACATCCTGAAGGCCACACAGGACAAGCGCACCCGGATGATCGCCACCGACGGGGTGTTTTCCATGGACGGCTACGTGGCCCGGCTCGACGAGATCACTGCCCTGGCCGAAAAATACAACGCCCTGGTCATGGTCGACGACTGCCATGCGACCGGCTTTTTCGGCCCCACCGGGCGCGGCTCGGCCGAATACCACGGCGTGCTCGACAAGGTCGACATCTTCACCTCCACCCTGGGCAAGGCCCTGGGCGGCGGCATGGGCGGGTTCACCGTGGCCAGCCAGCCGGTCATCGACATCCTGCGCCAGCGCTCCCGTCCCTACCTGTTTTCCAACTCGCTGGCCCCGCCGCTGGTAGCCGCCACGCTCAAGGTGTTCGAAATCCTCAACGAGTCTTCCGCCCTGCTCGAGCAGCTCAAGGAGAACACGCAATTTTTCCGCCAGGCCATGGTCGAGGCGGGCTTCGACATCAAGCCCGGCGACCACCCCATCGTGCCGGTGATGCTCTACGACGCGCCGCTGGCACAGAGGATGGCCGAGGAACTGCTATCGGAAGGAATCTACGTGATCGGATTTTTCTATCCGGTGGTGCCAAAGGGCGAGGCTCGCATCCGCACCCAGATTTCAGCCGCGCACACGCGCGAGCAGCTGGAACAAGCCGTGCAGGCCTTCAGCCGGGTCGGGCGTCGGCTCGGCGTGGTTTGATTCGATGCGCTGTCGGCAGGTCTGCGGTTGCCTAAGAATCCACTTTCTCCATGATCGCGCTGACGATGTCGTTCATGGTCAGGATGCCTTCCAGGTCGTTGTTGCTGGAAACGATGACGCGCTTGATGTCGAAATCCAGCATCATCTTGACTGCGTGGCGGACCTCGAGCTCGCGCGGAACCGTCAGGGCCGGCTTGGTGGCGATGTCGTAGACATTGATCAGGTCGACGTCACCTTCCTCCTGCACGACCGTGCGCAGGATCGTGGTGTAGGTCAGGATCCCCCAGGCATCGCTGGCTGAGCGTTTCTCCACCACCAGTGATTTCACCCCTCGATCGCGCATCACATCCATTGCTTCCCGGAGCGTGGCCATGGAGGGAATGATGGCAACGTCGGTGATCATCATGTCTCCAACAAGTTTGCGAGAGGCTTGAATCGGCATGGCAAGTTACTCCTAGACTTCGTCTTCAATGTGTTTGGCAAACTGGTCGACATCGCGGGTATCGATGCCGCCAACGTGTTCCAGCGGCAGGGTAAAGGCAATTCCGCGGGGATTGTCGTCCAGATCCAGCTCCCGGGTCAGCGCCTTGAGCACGCTCAGCGAGAGTTTCTTTTCCAGAACGAACAGCAGGACGGACTGGGCGCCCTCGTAGGTCAGACCGAAAAAGGTCTTTTTCTCATCGGCCGTGATGCCACGACCGTCCAGCAGGGTGACCGATCCGGCACCCGCCTCGCGGGCAATGTCGATGGCTTTTTCTTCCATTTCTTCGGCCAGGATGGCAACCAGCGCGGAAAACTTCATGATGGACCTCCTCGTTTTTTGGCAATGAATTCGGCGGTTATTGCGTACAGCATGACGCTCACGATTGGGAAAATGGACGCAAAGGCAATCAGGCCGAAACCGTCGATCATGACGCTGCGTCCTTCGATCTGGGTGGCAAGACCAATGCCCAGTGCGGTGATCAGCGGCACCGTGACCTCCGAGGTGGTCACACCGCCCAGATCATAAGCCAGTGCGACGATGTACTTGGGCGTAAGCCAGGTCAGGAAAATCACCAGCGTGTAGCCGCAGATGACGTAGAGATGGATGGAGTCGCCGGAAATGATTCGGTGCACACCGATCGTGATCCCGACGGCCACGCCCAGCGCGACCACAAGTCGAATGGCGTTGCCGTTGATCTTGCCTTTGGCCGCCTCTTCTGCTTTCTGGCCCACCGCGATCAGGGCGGGCTCGGCCATGGTGGTGGCAAAACCAATGGCGAAGGCAAAGACGTAAAGCCAGAACACCCGGCCATGGGCGATGAGCTGCTCGGCCATGCTCTCGCCGATCGGAAACAAGCCCAGCTTCAAGCCGACAACGAAAGCGTACAGGCCGACGATGACCAGCAGGAACCCGAACACCACCATGGGCAAATGCGGAATTCGCTTGCGGATGACGAGAAACTGGAAGAACAGGATGACCAGAATGATCGGCAACACGTCGCGCACCATCGACAACAGGTCCATCAGCAGACTGCTGGCCGAGGTCGGCACGGCCGTATCGGCCTGTTCTTCCAGGACCGACACCACCTCCGAGCCGTTTCCGGCAGGGTCGTCACCCAGGGTGAAAACCACGACCCCGTAGAGCTGGACCGTGATCATCGGCACCATCACCGCCAGCGCAACCAGGCCGAAGCCGTCGATCAGCGGATTGCGACCGCGAATCGACGCGGCCAGGCCCAGGCCGAGGGCGGCGATCAGCGGAACCGTGACGATGTTCGTGGTCACCCCGCCCGAGTCGTAGGCCAGACCGACGATTTCTTCCGGCGCAAAAAAGGTGACCAGGACCACAACGAGGTAGCCGCCGATCATCATCCAGTGCAGCGGCCAGCCGAGAATGATTCTGAGCACGCCCACAGCGACGACGGCGCCGACGGACGCAGCGACCAGGAACCGCAGGATCAGGGGGTCGATTCGCCCCTCGCTGATGATCTCGGCCTGCTCGGCCACGGCAATCAGGGCCGGTTCGGCGATGACGGCCGAAAACCCGATGAAAAACCCGAAAATCATCAGCCAGGGCAACGAACCCTTGGCCGCAAACTCATCCGACAGGCTCTTGCCGATCGGAAACACGCCCATTTCCAGACCCTGCAGGAAAAGGGCTACGCCAAGTACCACGATCAGCAGGCCGACCACCATGGACAACAGGCCATCCGGCATCTGCTGAAGAACGAGAAACTGGAACACCCCCACCACCAGGACGATCGGCAGCAGGTTGCGCGCCGAATGCAGCAAGGTATCCAGAAACTGGCGCAGCAGACGGTTCATCGCTTGAGGGGCAAAGATCGGAGTGGTTGGCTGGCGTCATTCTAATGGAGCCGGGCCGCTGATATAGTGCCGATGTCCACGCTTGGTCCCTGCTCTTGTCCGATTCCATGCCCCATGCTCCAGCGCCGGTGCTGTCGGTCCTCATCATCGGGGCCGGCTTTTCCGGCATCGGGCTTGCCATTCGCCTGCAGCAGGCAGGAATCGGGGATTTCAGGATCCTCGAGGCCGCGTCCGGCATCGGCGGCACCTGGTGGGTCAACCGCTATCCGGGCTGCGCCTGCGACGTGCAGTCGCATCTGTATTCTCTGTCGTTCGAGCCCAGGGCCGACTGGTCGCGGCAGTTCGCCGGACGTGCCGAAATCCAGCGCTATCTCGCCGACTGCGTCGACCGGCATGAACTGGCCGACCGTATCGTCCTGAACAGCCGCGTCGAGCAGGCGCGCTGGCAGGAAGGGGAATCGGTGTGGCAGGTGCGCGATCACCACGGTGTCACCTACCGCGCCCGGGTGCTGGTCTCGGCCATCGGCGGGCTGTCGCGGCCGGCCTGGCCGGACATTCCCGGACTGGATCGATTTGCAGGGCCGGTGGTTCATTCGCAAACCTGGCCCGAATCGCTGGACGTGGAGGGCAAGCGGGTCGCGGTGATCGGCACGGGTGCTTCGGCCATCCAGTTCGTGCCGCACCTGCAAACAAGGGCGGCCCGGCTGGACCTCTACCAGCGCAGCGCCCAATGGATTCTGCCCAAGCCGGATCGAGCGATCGCGCGCTGGCGCCAGGCCATGTATCGCCGTTTCCCACCGGCCCGCTGGCTGACTCGCCTGGGCCTGTTCGTGCTGCTGGAAACCCGCCTGCCCGCTTTCACCCGGTTTCCGCGCCTGACCGCCCTGCACCGCCGCAAGGCCCGGCGTCATCTCGAACGCCAGGTTTCGGACCCGACACTGCGGGCCAGGCTCATGCCCGACTACGCCATGGGCTGCAAGCGCGTCTTGATGTCGAACGACTACTACCCGGCAGTGGCCGCCGCCAACGTGGAACTGGTGGCCGGCGGCGTCGAGAGAGTCGAAGGCGACACCCTGGTCGATCACGATGGCCGGCGGCGCAAGGCAGACCTGATCGTGCTCGGCACCGGATTTCGCGCCGCCGATCCAGTCCCCGAAGGCATGATCCTGGGACGGGACGGGCGCGACCTGGCCCACTGCTGGTCAGATGGCCCGCGCGCCTACAAGGGCTGCACCGTGCCGGGTTTCCCGAACTTCTTCACCCTGCTCGGCCCGAATACCGCACTCGGCCACAACTCGGTCATCCTGATGATCGAGGGCCAGATCCGCTACCTGGTATCCGCCCTGCGCTGGATGCAGCGGCACAAGATCGGCTGCCTGGAGGTGCACCCGGCGTTCGAAGATCGGTGGAACGACCGCCTGCAGCGGCGGCTCAAACGCACGGTCTGGAACACCGGCGGCTGCAGCAGCTGGTATCGACACCCCGTCAGCGGCCGCATCCCGACACTCTGGCCGCGCTTTACCTTCACGTTTCGCTGGCTGCTGCGCCGCTTCGACCCTGCTGCCTACCGCATCGTCAAAAAATGACGTTATCAGCATTTGCCCCGGCTGGAGGCCAGAAAACCTTTTGCAAGGGCTTTTGGTGCAGCCGAAGCGCGCAGAGCCAGGCGGATAAAGGGCCGCCGCCTGTTTGAGCGAAGCGCCCGCAGGGCGTGTAGCGAGTTCGGCGGCCCCCGCCTGGATCGAGCACTGCAGGGGATCGCTCGCCATGCTGGCGAGCGACAAACCGCCAAGCCCTTGCAAAAGGTTT
>REEW01000065.1 GCA_007694885.1 Wenzhouxiangella sp.
TCGGGTCGTTCGCATGATCGTGTCTCCTATCAGAGCCCAAAAACCCCCTACCAAGCGTAGGGTGATCTGCGAACGACCCACTTATCAAGCCCCGCCGTTCGCAGGCCTCATAGGATCTACCCCTGATCCCTTTACCTGAAACCTGAAACCTTAACCCTGAAACCTTAACCCTTAAACCTTAACCCTTAAACCTTAACCCTGAAACCTTAACCCTACCCTAATCCTCCTCCCGCAAACCAAACAACAATTCAACCGCGCGCTTGTCTTCGGGCCGGACCATGATGTGGACGTGGTCGTCGGCCTGGAGCACGGTCTCGGGCCGGACCGGGAGGGCCTCTTTGCCGCGGACCAGCAAGAGGATATCGGCGCCTGCGGGCAGCGGCAGGGCACCGGCCGGGTTGCCGGTGACCATGGCGGCTGGATCGAGTCGGAAGGAGATGATCTGGACGGGCAGGGAGTCGATGGCATTGACTTCCAGAACCGGCGACGGGCGCTGTCTACCGGCCTGTTCGACCTGGAACCATTGCACGGCCCAGCGAATCGTGGCGCCCGGAATCAGGGCGTTGACCACCACGACGAAAAACACCAGGTGGAACAGTTCGATGGCGCCCTCGACGCCGGCCAGGACCGGAAACGTGGCCAGCAGGATGGGGACGGCGCCGCGCAGGCCGACCCAGGCGACGAAACCCGATTCTTTTGCCTTGTAGCCGAACGGCCACAGGCTGAGCATGACCATCACGGGACGGGCGACCAGTGCCAGACCCAGGGCGAGCACCAGGCCTTTCCAGCCGGCCGAGGCGAGCATTTCCGGCACCGCGAGCAGGCCGAGAATGAGAAACATCGTGATCTGGGCCAGCCAGGCCATGGCGTCGTGCACGCGCAGGATGCCGGACCGATAGGGCAGGCGTTGATTGCCCAGCATCAGGGCGGCGATGTAGACGGCCAGGAATCCCGAGCCCATGAACAGGGTCGGCAAACCGAAGGCGAGCAGGGCCAGGGCGAGGGTCAGCACGGGGTAGAGACCGGCGGCCGGGACTCGAATGCGGTCGAGCAGGTGGCTGCCCAGCCAGCCGACCGCGTAGCCTACGGCCAGTCCGATGGCCAGCTGCAGCAGGATGTCGCCGGCCAGGGCGGCCAGGTTGAACGGACCGCCGCTGACCAGTTGCGCGGTCAGGGTCAGGGTCAGGATGACCGCGACCGGGTCGTTCAGGCCGGACTCCAGCTCCAGGGTTGCGCCAACCCGGCGCCTGAGCTGTACGCCGGACCCGCGCAGCGAGGAAAACACCGCGGCCGCGTCGGTCGATGACACGATGGCGCCGAGCAGGAAGGCTTCGGTCCAGCCCAGGCCCAGCAAGCGCGCGATCAGGGCGACGATCAGGGCGGTCCCGATGACGGTGACCGTGGCCAGCACCGAGGCCGGTGCCAGGTATTGTCGGATCTGTCGAAACGGCGTGTTCAGCCCGCCGTCGAACAGGATCAGGACCAGGCCGACCGTGCCGATGCGAAAGGCCAGGTCGAAGTCGACGAAGTGATCCGGCAGGCGCGATCCGACCAGCAGACCGATCAGCAGAAAGACCAGGACCACCGGGATCCCGATCCGTTCCGAGGGCCGGCTGAACAACACGCTGAAGATCAGCAGCAGTCCTGCTGCGACCATCAGTATCGCGGTGGTTGCCGGTTCGTTCTCGAACATCGCCTGGATACCCGGTGTCGGGAAGTGCTTAGTCGACCATGGACGGACGGTTGCGCTCGCGCACCTGCGCGCTCAGCGCATAGCGACGGTCCTGGTCGTCGATCAACTCGATGTCGATGAGGTCGCCGGCAGCGAGGCGTTCATGCGGTTCCATCAGCATCAGGTGCAGGCCGCCGGGGCGAAGCGCTACCGTTTGCCCGGGCTCGATCGCCAGCTCGTCCAGGCGGCGCATCCGCATCACCCCGTCGTCCATCACCATGGTGTGGATTTCCACGTGTCCGAACAGCGGGCTGGCCGCGTCGACCAGGCGGATCGTCTTGTCGGAATCGTTGCGCAGTTCCATGAAGCCGGCCATCATGCGCCCGGGCGGGGCTTCCGGCGACCAGGGATCGCCGACGTGGAGATTGGGGTCGGCCAGCGCCAGCAGCGGGAAAAGCAGCAGGAAAACAGCGAACGGGGTCAGCTTGGTCATGATGAGTCTTGTCTCGGACAAAAGTGGGATGTTCGCGGACCATGGTATCCCAGCAAGTGCGAATCGGATTCGCCCGGCGGGCCAGCCAGCAACTGCCAATGACGGCGCTGAGTCGGATGAAAATCAATGCAGCTCCCGGGTCAAGTCGCAGCGGATCGCGGGCGGTAGCCGTGTGCGGCAGTCAACTGGCAAAAGCGGTCGGGCTTGGGGACTGATCGTGTACTCTTTGCTGCAAGAATTTCCAATGAAACCGAACTGGAGAACTTCATGCTGCAAATCCATCGCCACGCCGACGACGTGGTCGAGATTCGTCTGGACCGGGCGCCGGTCAATGCCCTCAATCCGGAACTGGTCCGGACCCTGGCCGAAACGATCGATGCGCAAACCCGCGATGGCGCCGGGGCGCTGGTTCTGTCGGGTCGCCCGGGCATGTTCTCGGCCGGGCTGGACGTTCCCGAGCTGCTGGGCCTGGACGAGGCCGGCATGCGTGCCTTCTGGCAGGATTTCTTCGGTCTGCTGGGACGGGTCGCGGCCAGCCCGATCCCGGTGGTGGCGGCCCTGACCGGGCACAGCCCGGCCGGGGGGACGGTCATCGCCCTGTACGCCGACTACCGGGTGCAGGCCGAAGGTTCGTTCCGGCTCGGGCTCAACGAGGTCCAGGTCGGCCTGGTCGTGCCACCGGTCATTCACCAGGGCCTGGTGCGCCTGCTTGGAACTTATGCCGCGGAACGCCACCTGGTGGCCGGGGAAATGATTCCGGCCGAACAGGCGCTCAAGGTCGGTCTGGTCGACGAGATCGTGGCGCCGGACCAGGTGGTCGAGGCAGCGGTGGCCTGGTGTCGCCGCCACTTGGCCCTGCCGCGCCAGGCCATGCTGGCCACCCGGGCACTTTGCCGTGCCGATCTGGCAGCCGCATTCGAAGACGCGGCGACGCTGGACGTGGACGGGTTCGTTCGCGGCTGGTTCGCCGAGGAAACCCAGGCGACCATGCGGGCCCTGGTCGAGCGCCTGAAAAAGGGCGGCTGAGCGCTGACCGTGCCGGTCTTATCCCTTGGCCGCCAGTTCGCGAAGGACCCGGGGCAGGGGTACCGGCTCGCCTTTGTTCTTGTCGATCCAGACGATGACCGTGGTGCCGTCGGCGTGGAGTTCCTCGCGCGTTCCGTCGGCTGCGAGAGAATGAATCTCGTGGTCCAGGCGGATGCTGGACCGGCCGGGCGAGTGGGGCTTGAGGCTGACGTCGATGCGCGCCGGCCAGCCCAGCGGGCGGCGGTAGTTCAGGTGGATGTTGGCGATCACCGGACCGGCCTCGTCGTCTCGCCAGTGGCTGGGCACGGAGTTCAGCCAGGCGGCGCGGCATTCCTCGACGTAGCGCAGGTAGGTGACGTTGCCGACGTGGTTGAAGGCGTCCAGATCGCCCCAGCGCACGTCGAGCTGAATACGGAAAGCGGACATGGTGAATCCTCGGCCCAGTCGAATCTTGCTCAAGCATACGCCGGTCGCCACCTGCCGGCGCAGATACGGCCGAAATCCTCATGACTGACCAGGAATCGGCAGGGCAACCGCGGCGACCCTCGTTTACGACCATGTTTGCAATCCAGCTCGGGCTCGCGGTGCTGGCCGTGATGCTCGGCTGGGTGTTCGGGCTTGATCTGTTCGGCCGGATCGAGTTCACCCTGGCGGCGCTGAACTGGAGCGTGCTGGGAACGCTGCCGCTGCTGCTGGCCGGCTGGTGGTTGTTTCGTTCTTCCTGGGCGTGGATGCGCGAGCTCAAACGCCTGGTCCAGGAGATGGTGACGCTGCTGTTTCGCGACGCCCCGCCGGGCACCGTTTTCCTGGTGGCCTTGCTGGCCGGAGTCGGTGAGGAGCTGCTGTTTCGCGGCGTTGTCCAGGGTGGACTGAGCGGGCTGATCGGCCCCTGGGGCGCGCTGCTGGCCGCGTCACTACTGTTCGGCGCCATGCACGCGCTGACCCGGGCCTACTTCGTCGTCGCCACCATCATGGGGCTGTACCTGGGCCTGATCTACCTGTGGACGGGCAACCTGCTGATTCCCATTTTGATTCACTTCCTCTACGACTGGGTCGTGCTGCGCTACTACCTGTCGGCCGATCGCGCCGGCTGAGGTCTTCGTGAACTGGAATCCAGGAAATGGGCCGCATATACTTCACGGGCTGCGTCTTCTGGCCTCACGTACGCGTACCTGGACGAGCAGTCTTTGCCCACTACCGGAAAACCCGATTCGATGAAACGTTCGCCGGCATCTGCCTTGCTATGGATTTCAATGACAATACTCGCTGCGGGATGTTCGCCCGCCGATCCGCCCGCCCCGGAGTTCTCCGGCATCACGCGCACGGCATCGGAGATCCTGGGTGACCCTCACTTCCAGGCCATTTCCTACGGCGGCTACCGGGAAACCACGCGCGATATCCAGCCGACAATCCCGCAGCTGAAGGAAGACATGCTCATTCTTCAGGCCATGGGCGTCCGGCTGCTGCGCACCTACAACGTTCATTACGATGAAGCGGCCAATCTTCTCCAGGCCATTCGCGAGCTGCGCGCCGACGACCCGGATTTCGAGATGTACGTGATGCTCGGCGCCTGGATCGACGCCAAGCACGCCTGGACCGACGAACCGGAACGCATTCGGGACCAGGATGCACCGCGCAACGAGCGCGAAATTGCCCGGGCGGTGGAACTGGCCCAGCAGTATCCCGAGATCGTCAAGATCATCGCCGTCGGCAACGAGGCGATGGTGCACTGGGCCGCCGAGTACTACGTCGAACCCCAGATTATCCTCAACTGGGTCAATCACCTGCAGGAACTCAAGGCGAAGGGCGAACTGCCCGCAACGCTCTGGATCACCTCATCCGACAACTTTGCCTCCTGGGGCGGTGGAGGGAGCGAATACCACACCGAAGCGCTCAATGCGCTGATCGAGGCGGTGGACTTCATCTCCATGCACACCTATCCGATGCACAACACGCACTACAACCCCGAGTTCTGGGGTGTGCGCGACGAGGAAGACGGCCTGAGCGACCTGGAGAAGGTCCACAACGCCATGGATCGCGCACTGGCGCTGGCCCAGAGTCACTACCAGGCCGTGGTCGACTACATGCACAGCATCGGCGCGGACAAACCCGTACATATCGGCGAGACCGGCTGGGCCACCATTTCCAACGAGGCTTACGGCGAAGGCGGCGCCAACGCGATCGATGAGTACAAGTCCGGGCTGTTCTATCACGCAATCCGCGATTGGTCCGATGCCAACAACATCAGCGTGTTTTACTTCGAAGCCTTCGACGAACCCTGGAAGGATGCAGCCAACCCCTTAGGCTCGGAAAACCATTTCGGCCTGATCAACCTCCAGGCCGAGGCCAAGTACCCGCTGTGGGACCTGGTGGACGCAGGCATCTTCGATGGCCTGAGCCGCGACGGCCAACCCATTACCAAGACCTACGGCGGTGACCTCGAGGCGCTGATGGAGGATGTGCTGGTCCCTCCGACCGCCCGTGAGATTGAGGCCAGGAGACAGCAGTAGGCGCGCCGGAATTCGTTCCCCCTACCCGAGATAAAAAGCATGTCCGGCAGATCACATGAAGTTCGGGCCTTCAAGGCAACGGGCGCCCCTGAGCAAGTCGCACGAATTCGTCGCATGTCAGCGACACAGCGCCGAAGCCTGCTCGGCAGGCTTCTCGATGAAGGCGTTCATGGCTTGTGCTTCAGCCTGTACGAACAAGGCCAGAAACCCGGCGATCCGGTCACCGAGGATCAGATTCGCAGGCGGCTTGGCATTCTGAAGCCCCATACCCGCTGGATTCGCTCGTTTTCGTGCACCGAGGGCAATGAAATGATCCCGCAGATTGCCAGGGAACTGGGTTTCAAGACCCTGGTCGGTGCGTGGCTGGGTAACGAGCAGGACAAGAACCATCAGGAAATAAAGGCGTTGGTTCAGTTGGCCAGGCAAGAGCTGGTCGATGTTGCTGCCGTGGGCAACGAAGTACTGTATCGGGAAGAACTGCCTGAGGAGCAGTTGCTCGAGTACATCGGCGAGGTGAAAAAACAGATCCCGGATATTCCCGTCGGCTATGTCGATGCCTACTACGAGTTCGTCGAACGCCCCTCCCTGGTGCAAGCCTGCGACTTGATTCTGTGCAACTGTTACCCCTTCTGGGAAGGTACCGCGTTCGAACACGCCCTGGAACACATGCGTCACATGCATCAGCGTACCGTGGCAGCGGCCATGGGAAAGACTGTCGTCATCACCGAGACAGGATGGCCCAGTCAAGGCGAAGTCACAGGAGCGGCCAGGCCTTCAAGGCACAACGCCATGGAATATTTCCTGCAAACGCAACTGTGGGCCGAAGACAACCAGATCCAGATGTTTTACTTTTCCTCATTCGACGAAGCCTGGAAAGTCGACACGGAAGGCAATGTCGGGGCCTATTGGGGAGTATGGGACAGCAAGGAAGAACTCAAGTATTGATCTTTGCACAAGCCGGAAAAGACCGGAACGCACAAAACCCCGGGCCGGTTCAATCGCCATTCCCTTGAGTTTCCGAAAAATCGGTCGGCTGCGCTTCTTATCGGCTACGCTCAATCAGGTGAGGATCGGGAAGCCGGGCATTGGTGCAATCGACATCGCAGCACAAACGGGGTCTGGCCGGGTTTGCGGCGCGCATCGAACGCGAGACGCCGGACGATCGTGATCGTTATCTCGACTTCCTGCGCGTCGTCGCAATCGCTTTGGTCATTCTGGGGCACTGGGTTGTTCGGGTCGTCCTGGCCGATGATGACGGCCTGCATGCCGAATACCTGCTGGAGATCCGCCCGCACTGGCAATGGGCCTCGCTGATCTGGCAGGTCATGCCCGTGTTCTTCCTCGTCGGCGGTCTGGTCAACGCACAGAGCTGGCGACGTGCGCGCGGAGCCGGCGAAACGCCGACCGACTGGATCAGCCGTCGGGCGCGGCGCCTGCTTTTCCCGCTGATCGCCTTCCTGGTCGTGATGAGTGCCGCCGCGGTCTTTGTTCATCTCCGGCTCGGGCCGGACGCGCTGATCCTCGATCTCGACGTGGCCATGATTCCGCTCTGGTTCCTCGCCATCTATCTCATTGTCATCTGCCTGACGCCCGCCACCCATGCGTTGCACGAACGCGGCGTGAGCCTGGTGCTGATCGGCGTGCTCGTCGCCGGCGCTGTGCTGGTGGATGGCCTGCGGTTCCTGGTCGGGGGGATGATCGTTGCCGGGCAGCCGGCCGTGGGCAACGTCAATTTTCTGCTGGTCTGGGTGGCGATCCACCAGATCGGCTATCTCTGGGGCGATGATCGTGTGCCGGGCAAACCCTGGTCACAGTTCAGCCTGCTGATCGCTGCGGCGGCGATGCTGGCACTGATGATTGGAACGGGCGCCTACCCGCTGACCATGGTGCCCGTCGAAGGCACGACGGAGCCCAACAATGCCAGTCCGCCGACAGCCGCGCTGTTTGTCCTCGCCCTTGCCCAACTCGCCATCGCGCTCCTGCTGCGCCCGCTGGTGACGCGATGGCTGCGGCGGCCGTTTGCCTGGGCGCCGATTGCCATCGCCGGGCCCCAGCTGATCATTCTGTTCATCTGGCACCAGGCGGTGATGCTTGCGATGACGCACGTCGTCTATCCGCTCGGCCTGATCCCGGTGACGGAGAGCGTGGATGCCGTCTGGTGGTTCTCGCGCCCGCTCTGGCTGCTCTGGTGCCTCATCCCGCTTGGGCTCGTCGTTGTGGTCATGCGACCGTTCGAGAAGCCGCCGGAAGAGGCGCGCCCCGCCAACCGTGCCCCCTGGGCCATCGGCCTCGGGCTCTTGCTCTTCAGTGGCGGGGTCGCTGCGCTGATCGTGCGTGGCTTGCATCAGGAAGCCATGCCGCTGCATCTGCCCTGGCTGGCCCTGCTCGCTGTGTTCGCCGGAATGCTTGCCCTGGGCGCGATCCGCAAAACCGATGTCACCCGCATCGGGCGGCGTTGAGCCCGATTTCGCCCAAGCATCAGAGCGTCGCAAACAGCGTGAAAAAGAATGCATGGGCAGCGTCATTGCCCCGCTTGGCCGCAGTGTTCGTTCAGGGCGAATCCGGCGGTCGCAATCCGGCGATCGGCTTCAGGCCCAGTCCAGGTTGACGTGGCAGATGTTTTCGATCGCCAGCCGGCGGCGCAGCGCCCGGCATTCGGTCAGCAAGCCGGGTACCTTGAATTCGTGGGTTTCGCAGAACACCTGGTCGATGCGATCCAGTACGCCCCGGTCGATCAGGTGGTTGATCAGCATCACCTCGAGACCTTCGATATCGATCTTGAGAACGCGCACGCGGCTGGGCAGGCTTTCGATGAAGTCGGCCAGGTCGATGGTCGGGACCTCGATGCTGTGGTCGGGGTCGAGGTTGTGCTTGGCGGCTTTCAGCGACGAGCCGGCCGAGTGACCCAGCGGGCTGTGCTTGAACTTTCGATGCAGGTACAGCCGCGCCGTGCCGTCGTGATCGGAGACCGCGCACTGATGCGCTACGACCGAGTCGAGGCCGGCGGTTTTGCCGGTCAGCGCCTCGAATGCGATCGGGCTGGGCTCGAAGGCATGCACGGTGGCACCATTGGCCGCCATCCGGGCCGTGATCTCGCCGACGTTGGCGCCGCAGTCAATGGCGACGTCGCCACGGCCCAGTGCGACCGCGTCGAAGGCTGCGGCCGCGCGGTGCTGGCGCGGGCTCTTGGCGAGATTGTTGATCTGGCGTGCGAGTTTCAGTCCGACCCTGGTCAACGGATTCACCGGCCAGCACCGGGGGCCTGGAAGCCCAGCGCGAGCTTCTGCAGTGCGCTTAGCCCGGGATCGGCGCCCAGTTTCTGGCAGGGATCGATGTGGTACCGGGTCTCGGTGGGAGCGTCCAGCGGCAGAAAGTGAAACGCCAGCACCAGGCGGTCGGCGGTGTTGCCGCGGCTGCCGAAATGCAGGCAGCGCGAGCTGTCGAACGCCACGCCGCTGCCCGGCGGCCCCATGGCCTTGTACAGCTGGCCATCCCGAGCCGGCTGCTCCAGCCAGCTGTCATCGAGTCGGCCGCGGCTGTGGCCGCCCAGCTTGCGCAGCCGGTCGGACACATCGGCCGGAAGCAGCTGAAGCGGGCCGTTTTGTTCACCCACAGCGGTGCAGTTGAGCAGTATCTTGACCTGGCGCGGGGCCAGTTCATCGATGTGCACCATCTGGCTCGAGACCAGCGAATCGTTCGGCGGAGTCCACCACAGGGCCGCGCCTTCCAGCACCGGCACCGTCCCCAGGTAGTGGCTTGCCATGCGAACGATCGGCTCGGAAACCATGAAGGCGATCAGCTCCGGGTGGGCGTGAAACTCGTTACCGCTCAAGACCGACAGCAGGAAACGCTTGGCCGGATTGCGTTCCAGCGCGGCCCGATCATGGCCTGCGCGACAGAATTCGGCATGGCGCTCGCGGCAGCGCCGGGCGGTATCCTCGGCGCCGGGGAGTTCGTCCGGGCCGAACAGGTGGAATCCGGATTTCTCATCCAGCGAAAGACCGCATGCGTCGGGACCCAGCGTCTCGGCCAGTTCACGGCGCTGGCGCACCTGGTCGCCGACCCGGATCCGCTTGAGCGCGCTGAGACTGCGATGGACCACGGATCGCGGCAGAAACAGCCGCTTGTAGAGCAGGCGGTAGAGCGACCGGGCGCTGGGTGTCCGGGCCAATGGCGGAATCGATGAGGGAGTGGAGTTCTGCATGGAGAGTCCAGTTCAGGCGCAATCGGCGGGCGCAGCAGGCAAACCGTGCCCGGCGATGTCAGTGTACTTCAATATCCGACAAGCAAAAACTCAGAACGCACGCCGTTGAAGCGCGGGTTGAAGCCCGACCGATTGGGTCGGTGTGTTTCACCGCCGATTCGCCTTGAGCGGGCTGAGGTTTTCAGGCGCTTTTGCGCCGTGGCTTGCTCGGCCCGAGGATCGGTGCCAGGTACTCGCCGGTCCACGAGCGCTTGCTGCGCGCGACCTGTTCGGGCGTGCCCTGGGCGACGATCTGGCCGCCGCCGTCGCCGCCTTCGGGGCCTAGGTCGATGATCCAGTCGGCGGTCTTGATCACGTCGAGGTTGTGTTCGATCACGACCACGGTGTTGCCGTGGTCGCGCAGGCGGTGGAGGACTTCGAGCAGGTGCTTGATGTCGTGGAAGTGCAGGCCGGTGGTCGGCTCGTCGAGGATGTAGAGGGTATTGCCGGTGTCGCGCTTGGACAGCTCGCGCGAGAGCTTGATGCGCTGGGCCTCGCCGCCGGACAGGGTGGTCGCGCTCTGGCCCAGCTGAAGGTAGCTCAGGCCCACGTCCATCATGGTCCGCAGCTTTCTGGCCACGACCGGCACCGGCTCGAAAAACTCCAGCGCCTCCTCGACCGTCATCTCCAGGACTTCATGGATGTTCTTGCCCTTGTAGCCGACGGTCAGCGTCTCGCGGTTGTAGCGCTTGCCCTGGCAGACGTCGCAAGGCACGAAGACGTCGGGCAGAAAATGCATCTCGACCCGAATCAGGCCGTCGCCCTGGCAGGCCTCGCAGCGCCCGCCCTTGACGTTGAACGAAAACCGGCCGGGCTTGTAGCCGCGCAGGCGCGCTTCCTGGGT
>REEW01000112.1 GCA_007694885.1 Wenzhouxiangella sp.
CCAGGGAAACGAACTGGTATGCGCTGATCAACTTTTTCATGCCGGTATTTTACGCCGTGACCGAACGCCGGCGCCGCCGGCGACCGGTCTGGAACGGTCGGGAGCGCGAGGACTGCCGCGATCCTTGCTCTTGACTCGCACCTCGGGCTATACTTGATCGGATTTATCGGCGCCCTGGGCGCTGATGAACACCAAAAACACACGCTGATCGACACATGCTGCGGGGTTGCCCGCGTTCTTCCCGGAATCGGAGTTCCGGCCCGGAAAGAACGTCATGGTTCGCGGTCATGGGATCGGCGGAGGCTTAAACCCCGGACAATGTGCGCTTTACCGTTGCTGCGAGCTGACCGCAAACAGGATCGCTGCCACCGCGCCTTGTCCACCCGACAATGAAGGAAACTGCAATGCCCAACGTCACCATGCGCCAGATGCTTGAAGCCGGCGTGCACTTTGGTCACCAGACCCGCTACTGGAACCCCAAGATGGAACCCTACATCTTCGGCGCCCGGGGCAAGATCCACATCATCAACCTGGAAGAATCCCTGCCGCTGCTGAAGGAATCCCTGGATTTCATCAGCCGCCTGGCCAGCCGTCGCGGCACGATCATGTTCGTCGGCACCAAGCGCGCTGCCAGCCAGGCCGTTGCCGAAGAGGCCGCGCGCTGCAACAGCCCCTTCGTCTCGCACCGCTGGCTCGGCGGCATGCTGACCAACTTCCGCACCGTGCGTCAGTCCATCAACCGGCTCAAGGAACTCGAGCAGATGGAAACCGACGGCAGTTTCGAGCGCCTGGTGAAAAAGGAAGTCCTGCAACTGACCCGCGAGCGCGACAAGCTCGAGCGCAGCCTCGGCGGGATCAAGGACATGAACGGCCTGCCCGATGCCATGTTCGTCATCGACGTCGGCCATGAATCGATCGCCATCGCCGAAGCCCGCAAGCTCAAGATCCCGGTGATCGCCGTGGTCGACACCAACCATTCGCCGACCAACATCGATTACGTGATCCCGGGCAACGATGATGCGATCCGCGCCATCCGCCTCTATACCCAGCTGGCCGCAGACGCCATTCTGGAAGGTCGCGCCTCGGCGCCGACGCCGGCCGGTGACGCCGACGAGTTCGTCGAGCTCGACGCCGACGGCAATCCGGTCGAGTCTACTTCCTCAGACAAACCGGCGCGCAAGAGCGCCTCCAAGGTCTCGAAAAAGACGGCGCGCAAGACGGCCACGGCCAAGCCGGCAGAAACCGAGCCGGCAGAACCGGAGCCGGCGGAAACCGCTGAAGCCGCACCGGCGGGCGCCGAAGCAGCCGCCGAGATCGTGCCCGAGCAGGCATCCGAGGCTGTACCGGAACCCGAGGAAGCGGCCGCCGAAGTCGCGGCTGAACAGGCGCCTGAGCCCGAGAAAAAAGACGAACCGGCTGCCGCCGAGGACGCACCGCCCAAGACCGCCAAGAAGAAGACTTCCAAGAAAAAGGCCGTCAAGAAGGCAGCAGTCAGCAAGGACGAAGAGGCCTGAGCGCAACGCCTGCGCCTCAGCCCAGACCGACAAGCAAGGAACTGAAACCGATGAGCATTACTGCAGCACAAGTCAAGGAACTCCGCGAGCGCACCGGCGCCGGCATGATGGAGTGCAAGAAAGCCCTGGTCGAGACCGCCGGCGACATGGAAGCGGCCGTCGAGCACCTGCGCAAATCCGGCCTGGCCAAGGCCGACAAGAAGTCCGGCCGGGTGGCCGCCGAAGGCGCTGTCATCCAGGCCGGAGACAGCAGCCATTCCGTTCTCGTCGAAATCAATTGCGAAACGGACTTCGTGGCCAAGGACGAAAACTTCCGCTTATTTGCCGAAGAAGTCGCCACCCTGGCCCTGGGCACCGACGACATCGAAGCGCTGGCAGCGGCCGGCATGAGCAACGGCCAGAGCGTTGAAGACACCCGTCAGCAGCTCGTGGCCAAGCTCGGCGAGAACATTCAGGTCCGGCGCCTGGCCCACCTGAAGGTTGATGCGGGCGTGGTCGCCAGCTACATCCACGGCGGGCGCATCGGTGTCCTCGTGGCCGTCAGCGGCAACGACGAAGAACTGGCCCGGGACATCGCCATGCACGTGGCCGCCCTCAACCCGGCTTATCGCGACGTGGCCGACGTTCCACCAGAAGCCGTGGCAAAAGAGAAGGACATCCTGATCGCCCAGGCCGCCGACAGCGGCAAACCACCGGAAATCATCGAAAAAATGGTCGCCGGGCGGCTGAAAAAGCATCTCGCCGAGATCACCCTGACCGGGCAGCCGTTCGTCAAGGACGGCGATGTGACCGTGGGCAAACTCCTCAAGGACAAAGGCGTCGAAATCCTGGGCTTCATCCGGCTCGAAGTCGGTGAAGGCATCGAGAAGGAAGAAAGCGACTTTGCCGCCGAGGTCATGCAGCAGGCGCGCGGCGGCTGAAGCCTAACTGCAACGCCGGATTCCCGGCGTTGCCGGGGGGAGACAACAGGCAATGAGCACGTCGACACCGATCAAGCGAATCCTGCTCAAGCTCAGCGGCGAGGCGCTGCTGGGCGAGCTGGACTATGGAATCGACCCCAAGATCAGTTCACGCATCGCCAGCGAAGTCGCGGGAGTGGTCGATGCCGGGGTCGAAATCGGCATCGTGATCGGCGGCGGCAACATCTTCCGCGGCAAGGGGCTGGCCGCTTCCGGCATCGATCGGGTGACCGGAGATCACATGGGCATGCTCGCCACGGTCATGAATGCCCTGGCGCTGCAGGACGCCCTGGAACGGGCCGGCGTGACCACCCGGGTCATGTCGGCGGTATCCGTGCGCGAAGTCTGCGAAGACTACATCCGGCGGCGCGCCATACGCCACCTGCAAAAAAGCAGGGCGGTGATTTTTGCCGCCGGCACCGGCAACCCGTTTTTCACCACCGATACCGCGGCCAGCCTGCGCGCCATCGAGATCGGTGCTGACCTGATGATCAAGGCCACCAAGGTCGACGGCATCTACACTGCCGACCCGGTCGCCAACCCGGACGCGCGCCGCTACGACCATATCAGCTACGACGAAGTCATCGAGGGCAAGCTCCAGGTCATGGACACCAATGCCATCGTGCTGTGCCGGGATCAGTCCATGCCGATCCGGATCGTCAATTTGTATCGGGCCGGTGAGTTGCAGCGCCTGATCGCCGGCGAAAACGTCGGCACGCTGGTCAGCTGAACGCCGCCGGGCCGAACCCTGCAGCCGAGGCCAAGCCGCATTACAATCCAGTTCTGCCGTCAGTTGTTTCGACTCCCGAGAGTCATCGAGGAAGATCATGCTCAACGAGATCAAGCAAGAAGCCGAATCGCGCATGTCCAAGAGCGTGTCGGTGCTCCAGGCCGAACTGGCCAAGATCCGGACCGGCCGCGCCCATCCCAGCCTGCTCGAACACATCACCGTCGACTTCTACGGCTCGGAAGTGCCGCTCAACCAGGCGGCCAACATCAATGCCGAGGACGCTCGCACCCTGAGCGTGGTGCCATTCGACAAGTCCATGGTCGGCAAGATCGAAAAGGCCATCATGACCTCGGACCTGGGACTGAACCCGAACACCGCCGGGGTCAACATCCGCGTGCCCCTGCCGGCGCTGACCGAGGAACGCCGGGCCGACCTGGCCAAGGTGGTCCACCACGAAGGCGAGAACGCAAAGGTCGCCATCCGCAACATCCGGCGCGACGCCAACCATCAGCTCAAGGAATTCCAGAAGGAAAAGGAGCTGACCGAAGACGACGTGCGCCGCGGCGAGACAATGGTCCAGCAGCTGACCGACAAGTTCACCGGACGGGTGGATGAACTGGTCGGAATCAAGGAAAAGGAGCTGATGGAGATCTGACTGATGGCAGATCCCGCCACTCTTCCGCAGCACATTGCCATCGTCATGGACGGCAACGGTCGCTGGGCCATGCAGCGCGGAAAACCACGTTCCCACGGCCATCAGGCCGGCAGCGATGCGCTCAAACGGACCATCGAGGCGGCCATGCGCCGGGAAATCCCGATTCTCACCGTGTTCGCCTTTTCCTGTGAAAACTGGCGTCGGCCCCGCAGCGAAGTACGCAAACTGCTCGACCTGTTCCTCAAGGCGCTGAACAAGGAAGTGCGCGAACTCGACGAGCACGGCGTGCGGATCAACTTCATCGGTGACCGGTCCGTGTTCAACCGGGCCCTGCGAGAAGGCATGGCCCTGGCCGAACAACGCACCTGTGACAACAATCGCCTGCAGCTCAATGTCGCGGTCAACTACAGTGGCCGGACCGACATCGTTGCTGCAGCCCGGCGAATCGCCGCGGCCGCCGCCACCGGCAACCTGGCCGCCGAGGATTTGACCGAGGAGCGTCTCAACGAAGAACTGACCCTGGCCCATCTGCCCGCCCCCGACCTGTTCATCCGCACCGGCGGCGAAAAGCGCCTGTCCAATTTCCTGCTCTGGCAGATCGCCTACACCGAACTGTATTTTTCCGAAGTGCTCTGGCCCGACTTCGGCGCCGAACCGCTGGATGAAGCCCTGGCCGACTTTGCCGGCCGGGAGCGCCGTTTCGGCGGCCTGAGTCAAGCCCGCAGTGCTTAAAACGCGGTTTCTCACCGCGCTGGTCATGGCCGTGATCGGCCTTGGCATCCTGTTTGTCAGCCCGCCACCCGTGTTCGCCGCCCTGGCCGGTATCGTCCTGCTGGGTCTGGGCGGTCGCGAGGCCGGTCGCCTGGCCGGGCTCGAACCGGAACAGTGGGCCGCCTGGGCCTTCACCGCAGCGATGCTGCTGGTCGGTCTTGCCGTATACCTGCTTCGCACCCCGGCCACCACCACGACCCTGCTGGTGCTCGGAGCGGTGCTGTGGCTGGCCCTGCTGTGCTGGCTGGGCCGACCGCAATTCGGGGCCCGGCTGTGGCTGTTGAAGCTGCTGGCGCTGGCCGGCATCCTGATCTGCGCCTGGCTGGCCCTGATTACGCTGCAGGCCGCCTCACCCTGGCTGGTCCTGCTGGTCGTACTGATCATTGCCGCCGCCGATATCGGGGCCTACTTCAGCGGGCGCGCGATTGGCGGCGCCAAGCTGGCCCCCTCGATCAGCCCCGGCAAGACGCGGGCCGGAGCCATCGGCGGCCTGATGGCTGCAACCGTGATCACCGCCCTGGCCGTCACCATCCTGCCCGATGCCCCCTTCGGCCCCCTGATCGCCGGCGCGGTCGGGCTGGGGCTGGCCCTGGTGTCGATCGGCGGCGATCTGCTGATCAGCCTGCTCAAGCGCCAGCGCGGGATCAAGGACACATCCACCCTGCTGCCAGGCCATGGAGGTATTCTCGATCGCTTCGACAGCCTGGGGGCGGCTCTGCCGTTCTTCGCCCTGGCCTGGTTGTTCCTTGGCCAGTAATCGAACCAATCGACCACAGCGTTGCCCATACAATACTGCGGTCGGACGTCTGAGACAGACGAGCCGTTTCTTTACGCGCCCTTTTCATGGATGATCCAAGGTTTTGATGGAGTTTCTCGGTCCCGTCTTCTGGTTGCTGGTTGCCCTGGGTCTGCTGGTGACCTTCCACGAGTTCGGCCACTTCTGGGTGGCCAGGCGCTGTGGTGTGCGGGTTCTGACGTTTTCGGTCGGTTTCGGCCGCGCGCTGTGGTCACGAACCGCCCGCGACGGCGTCGAATACCGGATCGCCGCCATCCCGCTGGGCGGCTATGTCCGCATGCTCGACGAGCGCGAACGCTCCGTGCCCGCAGATCAGCGCGACCAGGCCTTCAATCGCAAGCCGGTCGGGCAACGAATGGCCATCGTCGCGGCCGGGCCGGTGTTCAACCTGATTTTCGCCGTGGCCGCATTCTGGCTGATGTTCGTGGTCGGTGTACCCGAAACCCGGCCCCTACTTGGCCCGACCACCGGTCTGGCGGCCGAGGCCGGGCTGAGCGAGGGCGACATGATCACCCGCATCAACGGCCAGCGAACCGAATCCTGGACCCATGCCCTGCTCGGCCTGATGAGCCCGGCGCTGGATCGACGCAAGGTCATCGTCGAGGTCGAGAATCGGGACGGCCAGCGGCGCGAGGTCGAACTGGCCCTGGACCAGCTGGGACGCGAATTCAGCGAGGAAAGAACCCTGGAGTTCGTGGGCATGGAGCCCTGGCGCCCGGAACTGCCACCGCTGATCGGAGATGTGGCCGCCGGCTCTCCGGCCGCTGAGGCCGGCTTGCAGGCCGGCGATCGCCTGGTCCGCATCGGCGATGATGCGGTCAGCGGCTGGCGCGAAATTGCCCGCCTGATTCCCGAGCAGGCTTTCGACGCCGACGGCCAGGCGCGTTCGGTGACGCTGACCGTCGAGCGCGACGGACAACTGATCGAACACCGGATCGAACCGGAGGTTCAGCAGGGACGACCGGTCATCGGCATCCAGGCGCCGGAGGCGGATGCGGCTGCCCGGGCCGAGATGGAGCGCGCCTTCGTGGTCCTGCGCTACGGACCGCTGGAGGCGCTTCCGCAGGCGACCAGCGAAACCTGGCGACTGACCACCGCCACCCTCGGCATCCTCGGCCGCATGATCACCGGCTCGGCCTCGCTGAGCAACCTGTCCGGGCCGATCACGATCGCCCAGATGGCCGATAGCTCGGCCAGCCTCGGGCTGACCCGTTTTCTCTTTTTCCTCGGACTGATCAGTCTTTCGCTGGCGATCATCAACCTGTTGCCGATCCCCATGCTCGACGGCGGTCACCTGATGTACTACATCGCCGAGGTGATCAAGGGCTCGCCGGTTTCGGAACAAACCCAGATCGTCGGCCAGTACATCGGCTTGATCATGGTCTTCGGTTTGATGAGCCTGGCCATATTTAACGATATCTTACGACTGATCACCTAAACTGCGGCGCCCTGTCCTGGGGGTCAATGCAAGGATCTGGAACGGAACGTATTTCATGAAACAAATTTGTCTTCTGCTCATTCTGCTACTCGCCGCCGGCCACGCCTTCGGTGAAAGCTTCCGGATCGCGGATATCCGCGTGGAGGGCCTGCAGAGAATCTCCGAGGGCAACGTATTCAGCTTCATCCCGGTCGAAGTCGGCGACACCATGACCCCGTCGCTGACCCGGAGCACCATTCGCGATCTCTATCGCACCGGGTTTTTCGACGATATCGCGCTCAGCCACGAGCAGGGCACCCTGATCATCACGGTCGAGGAGCGCCCGGCAATCGCCTCGATCAGCATCAGCGGCAACCGCCAGTTGAAGACCGATGACCTGATGCCCGCGCTGGCCGCGATCGGCATTGCCGAGGGCGAAATCTTCGATCAGCTCAGCCTCGACCGGGTCCGCCAGGAACTGGTTCGCCAGTACTTCGGCCGCGGCTACTACGGCGTCAGTGTCGACACCCGCGTCGGCAGCCTGGCCCGCAACCGGGTCAGCCTGGTGATCGTGATCGAGGAAGGCGATCAGGCGCGCATCCGCCACATCAATATCGTCGGCAATGAAAGTTTCAGCGAGTCAGAGCTTCGATCGGAATTCGAATCGCACACCACCCGCGGCCTGTTCTTCTGGCGCGGCCGCAACCAGTACACGCGCGAAAAGCTCTCCGGCGATCTCGAGGCACTGCGCTCGTTTTACCTGGACCGGGGCTTCATCGATTTCGCCATCGAATCGACCCAGGTCTCGATCAGCCCGGACAAGCAAGACATCTTCATCACCGCCAATATTCGAGAAGGCGAAGTCTTCACAGTCAGCGACGTCACCCTCACCGGCGAGTTGATCCTGGCTGAATCCACCCTGCGCCAGCTGATCGCGACCGAAGCCGGCACGCGCTTCTCGCGCCGCGAGGTCGAGCAGAGCGTGGACAACATCTCGGCGATTCTGGCCAACATCGGCTACGCCTTCGCCAACGTCAATCCGGTCCCGCGCGTCGACCGGGACACCCAGGAAGTCGAAATCAATTTCTTCATCGAACCGGGCAAACGGGTCTATGTCCGCCGGATCGAGTTCCAGGGCAATACCCAGACCAAGGACGAGGTTCTGCGTCGCGAGATGCGCCAGTTCGAAGGCGGCTGGTTCTCGCAGTCCGCCCTGGACCGCTCCCGTATGCGAATCCAGAGACTGGGCTTTTTCGAAAACGTCAACATCGAAACCAACCCGGTCGACGGAACCGAGGATCAGATCGACATCGTGGTCAGCGTCGAAGAGCAGCCATCGGGCAGCTTCCAGGTCGGTCTGGGCTACTCCCAGATCCAGGGACTGATCGCCTCGATCTCGATCGACCAGGACAATTTCCTCGGATCCGGGCGCCGGTTCGGGTTCTCGGTCAGCCGCAGCCGGATCCTGACCCAGGTCGGGGTCAGCTACACCAATCCTTTCTACACCGACGATGGCGTCTCGCGCGGGTTTTTCCTGCGCTACACCGAATTCGATCAGGGGCGGGCCAATATTTCCTCGTTCTCGACCAGCCAGGCCGCCGCCGGCGTGAACTATGGCTTCCCGATCACCGAGCTCAGTTTTCTACGCTTCGGCGGCTCGGCCCAGCGTGTGGACATCAATCTACCCGGCGTTCTCGTACCCGAAGATCCGCAAGATCCGGACAGCCCAATCGTGGTCCGCATCCCTGCCGACCGCCCTCTGGCCATCTCGCTGGACGAGGACGGCGACGGTTTCCTGTCGCGTCGGGAACGGCGCATCACGACCTACCGGCTCGATGCGACCTGGTCGCGTGACAATCGCAATCACTTCCTCAACCCGACCCGCGGCTCACTCAACCGACTCAACGCCGAAATAGCGCTACCTGGCAGCTCGCGTGAGTTCTACAAGTTGAGCTATCGCGGTCGCAAGTTCTGGCCGATCGGTCAGCGCATGGCCTTCAGCGTACGCGGCGATGTGTCCTATGGCGACTCCTACGACAGCTACGACTCCGACCTGGGCCTGGAACCGGTCGAACCGGTGCGCGTGGCCGGTAACTGCCAGCTCGACGAAATCGTGACCCTCGACAAGGGCCTGCCTTTCTACGAGCATTTCTTCGGTGGCGGCGTGTCCGACATTCGCGGCTTCGACGACAACTCGCTCGGGCCGAAAGATCAGTTCTGCCGTTCGGTCGGCGGCGACTTCAAGCTCGTCCTGGGGACCGAGCTGGCCTTCCCGATTCCGTTCGTGGAGGCCCGCGGCACGCGCCTGGCGTGGTTCGTCGATGTCGGAAACGTGTTCCAGGACATTGACGCCTTCGATACCGATCTGCTGCGCGCCTCGACCGGCATTTCGCTGACCTGGCAGGCACCGATCGGACCGATCATCATCAACCTGGCCACCCCGCTGCGCAAGCGCGACGGTGACGACACCCAGGCCCTGCAGTTCACCTTCGGTCAGGTTTTCTAGGGTCCGATGGTGTAAATTGATGCGATGCCGGGCCCGACTCATGCCAAGCTGACCGCGCCGTCCAAGGGGTCCTGGGCAGCTGCAGTGCTGCTACTTGCCACCTTCGGCCTCGTCCTGGTCACCGACTCAGCCACCGCCGACACGACTCGTATCGGCTACGTGGACATGAAGCGTCTGTTCGATTCGGCACCCCAGGTCGTTGCAGCCAGGGAGGCGCTGGACCGGGAATTCCGGCCCCGCAACGAAACCCTGATCGCCGACGAATCGCGCCTGCAGGAGATGCAGGAGTCGCTGGCCGACAACCCGGACCTGAGTCCTGAGGATCGCTTCGAGCTCGAACGCGAGGTTCGCAACCTGCGCCGATCCATCGACCGGCGCAGGGAAGACATGCGCGAAGAACTGCGGTTCCGGACCAGCACCGCGACCAAGGCGCTGGAAGAAACCATCGAAGTCGCCGTTCGCCAGGTTGCAGAGCAACGCGGCTACGACCTGATCCTGACCAGCCCGGTCGCCTATGCCGCTCCGGGCATTGACATCACCGACCGCATTCTCGAGTGGCTGGCCGACGACTTCTCTTCCCGCAACAACACCCCCTGACCCGGATGACCCAGGTGCCGAACCGAAGCTATCGTCTGCGCGAACTGGCCGCCGAACTCGGCCTGAATCACCGCGGCGACGACAGCGCCCGAATCAGCGGAGTCGGCACGCTCTCCCGGGCCGGCCCGAACGACGCCAGCTTCCTGGCCAACCCGGCCTATCGCGATGAGCTCGAGCACACCCGGGCGGCCGTGGTGGTGATGACGGCAAAGGCAGCCGAGTCCTACGCCGGAAATGCCCTGATCAGCGCCAACCCCTACGCCGACTGGGCCCGTCTGATCGAGCACCTGAGCCCGCCGCCACCGCACCAGCCGGGCATCCACGCCAGTGCCGTGGTGGCCGATACTGCCGGCATCGCCGAGAGCGCCTCGATCGGCCCCCAGGCCAGTATCGGGGCCGGCGCCCGGATCGGTGAGCGGGTTCGCATCGGGCCGGGCTGCGTGATCGACGACGAGGTCGTGATCGGGGATGACAGCCTGGTTGTCGCTCGCGTCTACATCGGCGGGCGGGCCAGGCTGGGTCAGCGCGTCATTGTTCATCCGGGCGTGGTCATCGGCGCCGACGGCTTCGGCCTGGCCATGGATCGCGGGCAGTGGCGCAAGGTCCCGCAGGTCGGCAGCGTCCGGATCGGCGACGACTGCGAAATCGGCGCCAACACCACCATCGACCGCGGCGCCATCGACGACACCGTGCTCGACGACGATGTGCGCATCGACAATCAGGTCCAGATTGCCCACAACGTCACGATCGGCGCACACACCGCGATCGCCGGTTGTGTCGGCATCGCCGGTTCCACCCGGATCGGCCGCTACTGCATGATCGCCGGAGCCAGCGGCATCGGCGGGCATCTGGACATCTGCGATTCTGTCATCATTACCGCCATGAGCACCGTGCTCGACTCCATCGACCAGCCCGGCGAGTACGGGTCCGGCATCCCGGCCCGGCCACACGGACGCTGGAAACGCCTGCTGGTTCGCCTCGGCCAGCTCGACGACTGGGCACGGCGTCTCAAACGCATCGAACAGCTCAACAAGAACAACGGATCCGCCAAGCCATGACCGACCCCAAAACCGTCGACATCGAGCGAATTCTCGACCTGCTCCCGCATCGCTACCCGTTCCTGCTGGTCGACCGCGTGCTCGATTACCAGTTCGATCCGGTACCGCAGCTGCGCGCGCTGAAAAACGTGACCTTCAACGAACCGTTTTTCCAGGGCCATTTCCCCGGCCATCCGGTCATGCCCGGAGTACTCATCCTGGAGGCGATGGCCCAGGCCGCGGGATGCCTGGCCCACCTGGCCCGCGAGGCCGGCGGCTCGGCCGAAGCCTCGCTGTACTACCTGGTCAAAATCGACAAGGCGCGCTTCAGTCGCATCGTGGTACCGGGCGATCAGCTGGTCTTCGAGGTCGAGCAGAAGCGCTTGATGCGCAACATGGGAGTGTATTCGGCCCGGGCCCTGATCGACGGCCAGAGCGTGTCCAGCGCAGAGCTGTTGTGTGCGGCCAAGCCGAATCCTGCGGCATGATCCATCCCACCGCCATCGTCGAAGAGGGTGCACGCCTGGCCACGGACGTCGAGATCGGCGCCTACAGCCTGATCGGCCCGGACGTGGAGATCGGCGCGGGTTGCCGGATCGGCCCGCACGTCGTCATCACCGGACGCACCCGGCTGGGCCGGAACAATCGCGTTTTCCAGTTCGCCTGCATCGGCGAGGAGCCCCAGGACAAGAAGTTCGGCGGCGAGTCCTCGGCCCTGGAGATCGGCGACAACAACACCATTCGCGAATCCGTGACCATCAACCGCGGCACCGCCGAAGGCGGCGGTGTGACCCGGATCGGCGACGACAACTGGATCATGGCGTATTGCCATATCGCCCATGACTGCCAGGTCGGCTCGCACATCGTCATGGCCAACGGCGCCACCCTGGCCGGTCACGTCGTCGTCGGCGATCACGTGATCTTTGCCGGCTACTCCGGCGCCCACCAGTTCTGCCGGATCGGCGATCATGCCTTTCTCGGCATGTACGGCGGCGTCAGCCAGGACGTGCCGGCCTACGTCATGGTGTCCGGCCAGCCGCCGCGGCCGCGCGGGATCAACAGCGAGGGGCTGAAGCGACGCGGTTTCAGCGGCGAGCAGGTGCGCAACATCCGCGAGGCCTATCGGCTGATCTACCGCAGCGGCAAAAGCCGCGAGGAGGCGCTGGCCGAACTGGATCTGCGCCTGCCCGATCAGCCCGAACTGGCGATCATGATCGCCAGCGCGCGCGCCAGTGCGCGCGGATTGCTGCGCTAGTGGGTCCGGCGTCCGCTGGCCCGCCAGAGCACCCCTGAGCGACGTGGCTGAGCAGCCGCCGCTGCGCCTGGCCCTGGTCGCCGGCGAAGCCTCCGGCGACCTGCTCGCCGCAGACCTGGCCGAAGCGCTCCGGCAGCGCCATCCCGGCGTTGAACTGGCCGGTGTTGCCGGGCCGAGAATGCGCCAGGCCGGGGTCGAGCCCTGGTTCGAGGTCGAAGAATTGAGCGTCATGGGCCTGGCCGAGGTGGTTCGCCACCTGCCGCGCCTGGTCCGTCTTCGACGCGCGCTGAAACGACGCATCCTGGACTGGCCGGCGGCAGCCGTGGTCACGATCGACGCGCCGGATTTCAATCTCGGTCTGGCGCGCGGGCTGAAAGCAGCCGGCCTGCCGACCATCCACTACGTTTCACCCTCGGTCTGGGCCTGGCGCGCCGGGCGCATCCCGCGCATCGCGCGCTCGCTCGATCACTTGCTGACCCTGTTTCCCTTCGAACCCGAGTTGTATACGCCGCACGGACTTGCGGCGAGTTTCGTCGGCCACCCGCTGGCCGACGAATTGGCCGAGGGCCCCGACCGCGACTCGGCGCGCGCGGCACTGGGCCTGGACGGCTCCGCGCCGGTCATCGCCCTGTTGCCCGGCAGCCGGGACGGCGAGCTCAAACGCCACACCCGCCTGCTGGGCGAGACCGCGCGGATCCTACGGCAATCCAGACCGGATGCGCGCTTGCTGATGCTGCTGACCGGGGATCGGCATCGCGGCCTGGCCGAACAGCTGCTGGGCGGGCCGGACGGGACCGCCGGCATCCGTCTGGTTGCCGGCGCCACACGGGCCGGCCTCGAGGCCGCCGACGTGGCGGTCGCGGCCTCCGGCACGGTCACCCTGGAAGCCTTTTTGCTGGAATGCCCGCTGGTCGTGTTCTACCGCCTGGCACCGGTCACGTATCACCTGGCCCGGACGCTCAAGCTGGTGCGCTCGCGCCACGTCGCCCTGCCCAACATCCTGGCCGGCCGCGACCTGGTTCCCGAACTGCTGCAGCAAGCCGCCACACCCGGGCAGCTGGCCCGGGAAGCGCTGGCCTGGCTGGACGATGGCGAGCGCGCCGCCGCCTATCGAGTCCAATCGCGCCATTGGCGAGTGCGCCTGGCCCGCGGCGCCGGAAAGCACGCCGCCCAGGCAATTCTGGCCGAGCTTGGCCGTGCCTGACGCCGCCTGGGAACCAGGACCGGGCCAACCCCTGATCGCCGGGGTCGATGAAGCCGGGCGCGGGCCGCTGGCCGGACCGGTCGTGGCGGCGGCGGTGATTCTGGATCCGCGCAAACCGATTCCGGGCCTGGCCGACTCCAAGACCCTCAGCGCGGCCCGGCGCACGGCCCTGGCCGAACAGATTCATGCGCGCGCCATCGCCGTGACCGTGGCCGTGGTCGGTCCGCGCGTAATCGATCGGATCAATATCCTCCAGGCCACCCTGCAGGCCATGCGCGAGGCGATCGAACAACTCGCTCCTGCACCGCTGCTGGTCCGGGTCGACGGCAACCACGCCCCGTCCGTCCATCTCCCGGTCCAGACGGTGATCGGAGGCGACCGCAGCGATCGGGCGATCGCCGCGGCCAGCATCATCGCCAAGACCCATCGCGACGCGCTCATGCTCGAGCTGCACGCGCAGTTCCCGGACTACGGTTTCGACCGCCACAAGGGTTACCCGACCGCCGCGCACCTCGATGCCCTGCAACGGCTGGGCCCGACTGTCGCGCACAGGCAAAGTTTCCGGCCGGTGGTGCAGAGCCGGCTGTTCGACTGATTCAGTCGGTCTGAAAGCCCGACTCGACGATGTCCGAGGGGTCGACCCCGAACCCTTCGACCGAGTCGACGCGAGCCGCCGTCGGGCCCTTGTGGAGCCAGGCTTCGAGCCGTTCCAGGGCCTCGGCCGGGCCACGCGCGGCAACCTCTACCCGCCCGTCCGAAAGATTGGTCGCCGAGCCGGTCAGTCCAAGCCGCTCGGCCTGGCGGCGCGTGGACGCGCGAAAAAAAACCCCCTGGACGCGTCCGGAGATCAACCAGCGCCGCCCCTCAACGGCCGTGCTCATCAATCCAGTCCGTGATCATGGTGCTGGTGATCGGCCCCAGCCAGGTATTGACGATGACCCCGCCGCGGTCGACCAGGAAGGTGGTCGGCAGCGCACGCGGCGCCCCCAGGCTTTCCGGCGGATCGAAGGTATCAACCAGCAAGATGGGGTAGCTGGCCGGGTACTGCTCGAGAAACGCAACGAAATCCTCCGGATCGGTGTCCTCGAACGCCAGGCCCAGCACGGTGATGTCGGCATGCGCATCGTGCAGGCGGGACAGGTCGGGAATTTCCTTGCGGCAGGGCGCGCACCAGGTCGCCCAGTAGTTGAGCACGACCCAGTCGCCACGATAATCGCTCAGGCGAACCGTCTCCCCGGCCAGCGACGGCAGTTCGACCTCGATCGGATCATCGGCCAGGGCCGGTCCCGCCAGCAGGCAGGCGGCCAGCAGGGCCACCAGGATAGTGGATTTCATGATTCCTCCGGTTCAAAGGTCAACAGTGATTTTACCGGCCGCCTCATCAGCGGAACGGCACGACCGTCGATCGACTTCAGGCCCTCGATCAGCGACCGGTCCCAGTAGCTTTCGTACGGCAGGCTGTCGATCTCGCCAACCGGCAGTATGAACGGCCCTGACCGATAGAGTTCCGCCAGGGTCAGTTCGTCGAGGTCGGCTGACAGTAACCAGTCGCCTTCATGGTCGGCCTGGATGAAGCGGGCGTCGTGAAACCAGCCGAGGATCCGTCGCAGCTGGGTGTCCGTGGCCGCTGACTCGCGACTGAGCAGGTCGCCGACCGAGAGCGCATCGCCGCGCCGCTGGGCTTGCCAGAAATGACCAAGCAGACGCATCGCCAGGAGCAGCTCGTGGCGTGGATTCCAGCGCCAGCTGGCGCGCCGGTAATTGAACGTGGTCAACGCCGCCGACACGCTCGCTCCGAGCAAGACCACCACCCAGGACAGGTAGATCCAGACCAGGAACAACGGAACGGCGGCCAGGGCTCCGTACAAGCGCTCATAGGTGGGGAAATTGGTCACGTACCAGATGAAGCCGGCCTTTGCCAATTCGAACATCAGGGCCGACAGCGCCGCTCCCACCAGGGCATGGTGCCAACGCACGCGACGGTTCGGCACAACAATGAAGACCAGGGTAAAAGCGATCAGGGCGACAATAAAGGGGGAGATCGCGAGCATGAATTCCTGGAGCACGCCGCGCACGATCTCCGGGGCCAGCAGGGGCAGCGCGGCCAGGTAGGAGGTCAGCGCCAGGCTGGCGCCGACCAGCAAAGGTCCGAGGGTCAGCACGGCCCAGTAAATCACCAGTCGGCTGGCCGGACGACGCTGGGTACGGACCCGCCAGATGCGGTTGAGGCTTTTCTCGATGGTTGCCATCAGCAGGATGGCCGTGACGATCAAAAACACCGAACCGGCGCCGGTCAAACCGGCGGTCCGCTCGACGAACTGGGTGATGTAGTCGTGGACGACGTCGCCGGCCGCGGGAACGAAATTGGCGAAAATGTAGTCCTCGACCTCGCCGGCCCAGCGATCGAACACCGGAAAAGCCGAGACCACGCCGAAGGTCACCGCCATCAGGGGCACCAGGGCCAGCAGGCTGGTGTAGCTGAGGGCGCCGGCCGACTCGAAGCTGCGATCCTCGCGAAAATGCTGCCACAGGTGGCGACCGAAGGCCTTGAGCCAGCGCGGATCCAGCAGGGCCTCCAGCGGCGTATACGCACGGCCCATTGACAGCAAACGCTTAGCGTTTACTCTTTCGCCTTGTTGTTTCCCGGATTTCTTTTCGATGACACCCTCCATCTACCACAATCCACGCTGCTCCAAGAGCCGCCAGGCGCTCGCCCTGCTGCGCGAGCGCGGTTTCGAGCCTGACATTATCGAGTATCTCAAACAACCTCCCGAAAAAGAGCAACTGCGGGAGCTCATCGACCTGCTCGGTATTCGGCCGCGTGCGCTGCTCAGAAGCGGGGAAACGGAATACCGCCAGCTCGGCCTGGCCAATCCCGAACTCGACGACGATGCTCTTTTGCAGGCAATGTGCGAGCATCCTCGATTGATCGAACGACCGATCGTCATCCACCGACGACAGGCCCGGATCGGACGTCCTCCCGAAACCATACTGGAAATTCTCTGACCATGACCGAAATTCTGATTGTTTGCCATTCCGTCCACGGCAATACCCTGGCCATGGCCAGGGAAGTCGCCCGCGGGGTCGAGTCGGTCGAACGGGCCAGCGCCCGCCTGCGCTCGGTCGCGCCGGTCACCTCGGCGATCGATCCGGTCGCCAGGGAACCGGCCACCGACGGCCCGGCCCTGGTCGATCAACGCGACCTGGAAGAATGCCACGGCCTGATCCTCGGCAGCCCGACCCGCTTCGGCAACATGGCCGCGGCACTGAAGTTCTTTCTCGACGGTACCGCCGGCGAATGGGTTTCCGGCAGCCTGGTCGGCAAGCCGGCCGGCGTGTTCACCTCCACCGGCAGCCTGCACGGTGGCCAGGAATCGACCTTGCTGAGCATGATGCTGCCGCTGCTGCATCACGGCATGGTGATCGTCGGCCTGCCCTATTCCGAACCGGCCCTGACCCAGACGCGCAGCGGCGGGACGCCGTATGGTCCCAGCCACGTGGCCGGCAAGGACAGCGACCGGGCCGTGGACGCCGACGAGGCAACCCTGTGCCGTGCGCTGGGCCGGCGCGTGGCCGAGATTGCCGGCCGGCTGGCATGATCGGCCTGTCCTGGTGTCGCTGGTCGCTGCTGGGCCTGATCGTGCTGCAGGTGGCCTGGTTTGCCTGGCTGCACCCGTCCCAGCAGCTGGCCGTACCGGTGGTGCTGGCCCTGACCGCCGGCCCGCTGGTGCTGCTCGTGCCCTTCGTCTGGTCCCTGCGGCCGCGGCCGCTGGTCATCGCCGGGCTGGTCTTGCTGATCTATTTCTCCGTCGGCGTGATGGAGGCCTGGGCCAACCCGTCTGTGCGCGGCCTGGCCTTGCTCCAGACTGCGCTGGTACTGGCCTATTTCACGGGTCTGGCGACGATTCGGCGGAAGCCGGCGGCGGCTGAGTAAGCCGGCGCAGGCGGTCAATCTGGCCCAGGACAACCGCCGTCTCGGGCACGGTCTGGCCCTGTTCACGCAAAATCTCCGGCTGCTCTTCCCAGGCCGCCTGAAGCAGGCTCAGACGCTCACGCCCCTCTGCGGCCAGTTCGACCAGCGGCCGGCCGGCATCCCGGAAGCGCCGAACCTGATCCCGCCCAAGGAGACTGCGGCTGCCCGTCAGGTAACTGCGCAGGCGGACATCGTGGCGAATCAGGCGCGGATAATGGAGTTCCATGACTCTGCGCAGAAAGGCTGCATTGTCGGCAACTTCGGCCATGGCGCGCGACAGCACATCGTCTTCGTTGAACGCGAGCAGCCGGGCCGCCAGGCGCCGCTCCCGGCGCGTGACCAGGTCGTCCAGGGCGGCCTGCACGCGACCCTGCAGCGCTGTCGGGCTTCTCGTTTCCAGCGTCTCGACCCGGTCGGCGGCGAGGAACCAGTCGCGCCACTCGGCCCCGCGGTCCCAGTTCGCCGTGAGCAGGGCCTCGGCGGTCACCGGGGTGGCGGCGAAATAGGTCAGACGGTTCGGAACCAGGCCGCGCCGGCCCGGCGGCAACTCGCTGCCCACCGGCTCTCCGGCCAGGCTCGCCGGACAGTCCAGTTCGAGTATCGATTCGCCCGCTTCGGCGAACAGGTAATGAGCGGGCTCGGCCGCGGTCAGGCGCTGGCGGAAGACCGTTTCCGGACCGCTGCCGTCGTCAAAGGTGCCGACCAGTTCGAACGACAGACGTCCGAAGTAGTTCGCCACGCGCGGATCCTGCGGTCGGGCCGAACGCATTTCGCGGTCTACCCACCGGACTGATTCGTAGCACAGACCGAGCCGTCCGATGGCGAGTTGATCGGCCAGCAGGTAGGTATTCGGGAACAAGCCCAGAAGCGCGCGACTGACCGGCAGCTCGACCCTGGCACCGCAGGTCTGGCCGCCGGTGCAAGGCTGCACGTTCAAGTCCTCCGGCCGATACACGGTCACCTGGTCGACCGAACCATCCAGGTTCACGTCCGAACCCGGCCGCGTCGCCTCGTTCTGGAATTCGCGGTAGGCGGCATCGAGAGCAGTGCCCAGATCGGCCAGCGCCCGGGCATGAAGCAGAAGCAGGCGCGTGACCGGGTCGCGCCGTTGTCCGCCCTGTCCACTGAGGCAATCGATCCAGTCGGCCTGCTGCTCAAGCTGGGAGGTCACCCCGTCCTGGAGATCCTCCAGCGCCTCCTGCCAGCGGAGCGCGCCGAAAAACACCGGTCGCTGCGGCACCCAGGTGGCCAGGTACTGAACCAGGATGGCCGCTTCCAGCGGATTGTTCCATTCCGGCGGCTCGCAGCCGGCCTGCAGCAGCCAGTTCAGATGACCGTCGAGATAACGCGCCCGCTGCCAGCTGATCAGGCTCATTTCCCGGCGCAGAAACTCCGACGCGAAGGGCCCGGATTCACCGCCGACCAGCTCCTCGGTCGTCAACCCGTCGCGAAGCAGGGCAAACAGACGCTCGGGGCACTGCTCGAACAACTGGCGCGGCAGGGGGCCGACCAGGTCCGGTGCAGCCTGGCACTCGTTGATCGCCTGGACCAGATGCTCCCGCACCGGCTGGTCGAGGTAAAACGACGCATCCGGGGCGAACAGCGCCAGGCGAAAGTAAGCGTCGAGCAGGTCGAGGGCCGCTGAATCGACTTCGGGCGGCTGCTCGGCCAGGTATCGCGCGGCATCCTGCAACTGCGCCAGCACCACAGGAAAACCCTCGTCGACGCCGCGCAGGCGGGCTTCGCCGGCCTCGGTCATCTCGGCAATCTGCTCAAGCGCCTCGATCGGGCTGCCGTTGGCCGCGGCCAGCGTAAGCGCCTCGAGCAGGGACCACAGCGCCCGCAGCTCGTCTCCGCGCCGCCACGCGGCTTCGCTTTCGGCCGCGGCCACCCGGGCCAGGACAACAAGCCTGTCGCCGCCGTCCATCGAGTCCAGCGTGCGCACGCGTCGAACCTGCTCCCGGGCATGGGCCCGTTCCCGGTCATCCATTTCGGCCACCAGCGCCCGCGGCCCGGCCCAGAACGCGCTGATTTCCAGATCCGGTTCCGCCACACCCGCCTCGTGCAGGCGCTGGCGCAGTTCGGCCCAGATCGGCTCGGCGCGTTGTCGGACCTGGATCGGAACCGGGTCCCGCGAAGAATCCGGACCCACGGCCGACAGCATCGACGCAGCCAGCAGGTCGCTGGTTCCCGGCGACGCCAGATCCTGATCCCGGGCCTGGACCAGCCAGCCGAGCATGCCGTCGACGCTTACCGAGTCCAGCGGACGCTGGGTCTGGGCCTGGCGCGCCAGGGTGATCGCGCGCAGATCGACCTGACGGCGCCAGTCCAGCGCATCGGTATCGACCTGGTCCAGCCACTGCGAGAGCGCCCGGGTCCGAATCATCGCCTCTCCGGCGGTCTCCGGCAACCAGTGCAGCAGGGCGATGTCTTCATCGCTGGCCGGCGCCAGCGCCCAGCTTGCGGCCGACAGCGAAAGCCCCAGAACGGCAAGGGTAATTTGCTTCATCGCCGCTATACTACTGCACTCGCCTTGCCCCTCCCTACTCTTCACAGGCCAACGCTTGAACAATCTCACCATCCTGACCACCGGCGGCACGATCGACAAGATCTATTACGACGACAAGTCGGATTACAAGATCGGCGAGCCGGAAATCGGACGAATCCTGAAAGCCATGGACGTGGCCTTCCGCTGGGAGGTTCGCGCCCTGATGCGCAAGGATTCCCTGCACATGATCGACGACGACCGCCGGCTGATCCGCCAGGCCGTTCTGGCCAGCGACGAGCGCCATTTCCTCATCACCCACGGCACCGACAGCATGACCAACACCGCCGCCGAGCTCGAAGATACCGGCGATCGGGTCATCGTCATGACCGGCGCCCTGCATCCGGCCCGGTTCATCGATTCCGACGCGGTGTTCAACATCGGCTGCGCGATCGGCGCCGTCCAGACCCTGCCGGCGGGCGTATGGATCGTCATGAACGGCCGCATCTGGCACCCGGCCCAGGTGCGCAAGAACCGCTCGGCCAATCGCTTTGAGGCTGTTTGAATCGCTTTTACCGCAGATGAACGCGGATGAACGCAGATCTGAAAAGCCCGAGTTACCGGAGTCCCCTGTTATTCCATCCCAAGGGCCATGCGGGCCGGTTTCTGGCAGGCAATCTCAAACCCCAAAGAGCCTTTCATCCCCGTTCATCTGCGTTCATCCGCGGTTAAAATCCCCTCGCGCTCCACTCAAATCTTTATCTGTCCGTTGCGGACGAAGGGTGGTTTGACGATGCGGGCGGGCAGGCGCTTGCCGCGCAGTTCGACCTCGGCCCCGGTCGCCTCGCCGGCCGGAATGCGGGCCAGGGCGATGGGGCATTCCAGGGTGGGAGAAAAACTGCCGCTGGTGACGCGACCTTCGCCTTCGGACGTGTGCACCAGCGCGCCGCTGCGCGGGATTGCACCCTTGCCCAGGACCAGGCCGACCAGGCGTTCGGGCACCCCGACCCGGCGCTGGGCTTCGAGGGCGGCGCGGCCGATGAATTCGCGCTCCGGCGGATCGAAGGCCACCGTCCAGCCCAGGTTGGAGACCAGCGGGGTGGTGCTGGTGTCCATGTCCTGCCCGTACAGGTTCAGACCGGCCTCGAGACGCAACGAGTCCCGGGCACCCAGCCCGCAGGGCCGGACACCGGCGCCCGCCAACGCCGTCCAGAACTCGACGGCCAGGCCTGCCGGCAACAGGATTTCGAAACCGTCTTCGCCGGTATAGCCGGTCCGGGCGACGAAGTACTCGTCATGGACGGCCACCCGGAACGGCCGGATCTCGCCCAGCGCGGCCGCGTTCAGGACCCCGATGACCCGGTCGCGGGCCTGGGGGCCCTGGACGGCAATCATGGCCAGGTCTTCGCGCTCACCGACTTCCACCTCGAAATCGCCGATCTGGTCCTGCATCCATGCCAGATCGGCCTGGCGGGTGGCCGCGTTGACCACCGTACGGTAAAAACCGTCCTCGATCCGATAGCTGATCAGATCATCGATCACCCCGCCCTGCTCGTTGAGCATGCAACCGTACAGCGCCTGGCCGTTGCTGATCCGGGCCACGTCGTTGGCCAGCAGGCGACGCAGGTAGTCTTGTACACCCGGGCCGCGCAGATCGACCACGGTCATGTGCGAGACGTCGAACATGCCGGCCCCGGCGCGCACGGCGTGGTGCTCGTCCATCTGCGAACCGTAGTGGATCGGCAGCGACCAGCCGGCAAACTCGACCAGCTTGCCGCCGGCGTCGACATGGGTCTGGTGCA
This sequence comes from Wenzhouxiangella sp., assembly GCA_007694885.1. Lineage (GTDB taxonomy): Bacteria > Pseudomonadota > Gammaproteobacteria > Xanthomonadales > Wenzhouxiangellaceae > Wenzhouxiangella. The sequence continues at coordinate 21,702 of REEW01000112.1, forward strand.
GCGGGGTGTGCAAGGCCATGTTCAGCTCCTGCGAATCGGGGCCAGCGCACCGGCGCCGGCATAGTGCGCCTGGGCCCCGAGGCGGGCGTGGATGCGCAGCAGCTGGTTGTACTTGGCCACCCGGTCGGAGCGGCACAGCGAACCGGTCTTGATCTGGCCGGCGCCGGTCGCCACGGCCAGGTCGGCGATGGTCACGTCCTCGGTTTCGCCCGAACGGTGCGAAATGATGGTGCCGTAATCGGCCTGGCGGGCCATGGCGACGGCCTCCAGGGTCTCGCTCAGGGTCCCGATCTGGTTGGGCTTGATCAGGATGGCGTTGGCGATCCCCTCGTCAATGCCGCGCTTCAAGATGGCCGTGTTGGTCACGAACAGGTCGTCGCCGACCAGCTGGATCCGCTCACCGAGTCGATCGGTCAGCTGTTTCCAGCCGTCCCAGTCGTTCTCGTCCATGCCGTCTTCGATCGACACGATCGGGTAGCGATCGACCAGCCCGGCCAGGTAATCGACAAACCCGGCGCTGTCGAAGGACCGATCCTCGGAGGCCAGGTGGTAGCGACCGTCGCTGAAGAACTCGCTGGAGGCCACGTCCAGGGCCAGGGCGATTTCCTTGCCGGCCCGATAGCCGGCCTGCTCGATCGCGGTCATGAGCAGCGAAAGCGCAGCCTCGTTCGATTCCAGGTCCGGGGCGAAACCGCCCTCGTCGCCCACCGCCGTGTTCAGCCCGCGCTCGCGCAGAATCGCCTTGAGGGCATGGAAGATCTCGGTGCCGGCCTGCAGGGCGGCGGGGAAATCGGCCACGCCGATCGGCATGATCATGAACTCCTGGATGTCGACGCGGTTGTCGGCATGGGCGCCGCCGTTGACGATATTCATCATCGGCACCGGCAGGCTCGGCGACTGACCGCCGCTGGCCAGCAGGTATTCATACAGCCATTGGCCGCGCGCGTGGGCGACGGCATGGGCCGCGGCCAGGGAGACGCCAAGCAGCGCGTTGGCGCCGAAGGCCGACTTGTTCTCGCTGCCGTCGAGCTCGATCAGGCGCCGGTCCAGGGCGGCCTGATCGTCGGCCGGCATCCCGGTCAGGGCCTTGGCGATCTCGCCGTTGACCCGGGCCACGGCACGGGTCACGCCCTTGCCCAGATAGCGCCTGGCGTCGCCGTCGCGCAATTCAACCGCTTCGCGCTCACCGGTCGACGCCCCCGAAGGCACCGCCGCCCGGCCGACACTGCCGTCGTCGAGAACAACCTCGGCCTCCAGCGTCGGATTGCCGCGCGAATCAAGGATTTCCAATGCAGTGATTTTTTTGATCTTCATGGTTAGATTCAATAGTTTGTTGATAGGGAACCGCGGATGAACGCGGATGGACGCAGATGAAAGGCTAAACGGCGGTTCAAAGCTTTCATGCGTGCCTGAACGTGAAGCCGCAAAAGCCCAGCCCTGGCCCGCTGTCCAAAAGCAAATCCGATGTTTTATCCGCGTTCATCTGCGTTCATCTGCGGTGAAATATTTTTCACCACCTGGTCAATCGCCACAAGCATCTCGAGCATCCCGCGCATGTCGGCCAGGCGCATGGAGTTTGGCCCGTCGCACAGGGCGCGGTCGGGATCCGGATGGGTTTCGCAGAAGACCCCGGCCACACCGACCGCCACGGCGGCCCGGGCCAGGACCGGGATGAACTCGCGCGCCCCGCCCGAGGATTCGCCCTGCCCGCCCGGCAGCTGGACCGAATGGGTGGCGTCGAACACCACAGGACAGCCGGTCTCGCGCATGACCACCAGGCCGCGCATGTCCGAGACCAGGTTGTTGTAGCCGAACATGTAGCCGCGTTCGCACACCAGCAGCTGCTGGTTGCCGGTCACGCGGGCCTTTTCCACCACCCGGCTCATTTCCCATGGTGAAAGAAACTGGCCCTTCTTGATGTTGACCGGCTTGCCGGCCGCGGCCACGGCCTGGATGAAATTGGTCTGGCGGCACAGGAACGCCGGCGTCTGGAGCACGTCGGCAACGGCCGCCACCTCGTCGACCGGGGTGTCTTCGTGCACGTCGGTCAGTACGGGCACGCCGATCTGGCGCTGCACGGATTCCAGAATGCGCAGCCCGTCCTCCAGCCCCGGTCCGCGATAGCTTTTCAGCGAGGTGCGATTGGCCTTGTCGAACGAGCCCTTGAAAACGTAGGGAATGCCCAACTCTCTGGTCAGTTCACCGAGATGACCGGCCACGTCCAGGCACAGCTGCTCGGACTCGAGCGTGTCCGGACCGGCGATCAGGAACAGCGGCCGGTCCAGGCCGACTTCGAAACCGCACAGTTTCACGATCGCGACCCCGACCGACCCTGGCGCCGCGCGAGCGCGGCCCGAATGAATCCGGTAAACAGGGGGTGGCTCTCGCGCGGGGTCGAGGTGAACTCCGGGTGGAACTGGCAGCCCAGGAACCACGGATGGTCCGGCAACTCGACCATCTCGACCAGGGTGCCGTCGGACGAAAAGCCCGACAGCTTGAGCCCGTGCTCGCTCAAGGTCTCGCGGTAGCCGTTGTTGAATTCGTAGCGGTGGCGGTGGCGCTCCAGGACCTCGTCGCGTCCGTACAGCCTGCGCGCCAGGGTATCGCTGACCAGGCAGCAGCGCTGGGCGCCCAGGCGCATCGTGCCGCCGAGCTCGGAATGCTCGTTGCGCAGCTCGCGCTGGCCCTTTTCGTCCATCCATTCGGTGATCAAACCGATCACCGGATGCGGCGTTTCCAGATCGATCTCGGTGGAACTGGCCTGCTCCAGCCCGCACACATTGCGGGCGAACTCGACCACCGCGGTCTGCAGGCCCAGGCAGATGCCCAGGTACGGCACGCCGTTTTCGCGGGCGTGGCGGATGGCGGCGATCTTGCCCTCGAAACCGCGCTCGCCGAAGCCGCCGGGAACCAGAACCGCGTCCACACCGTCAAGCATGCCCACACCGCTGGCCTCGATTTCTTCCGACTCGACCGGCTTGATCCGCACCTCGACCCGGTCGGCCAGTCCGCCGGCCAGCAAGGCCTCGTTGAGCGACTTGTAGGCATCGGCGTGCTCGACGTATTTGCCGACCATGGCGACGGTGACCTCGTGCTCGGGCCGGGCGCGCCGCTCGACCACGTCTTCCCAGTCCGACAGATCGGGCGGTGAGGCCTTGATGCCGAGCCGATCGAGAACAATGCGATCCAGGCCCTGGCGGTGGTAGAACAGCGGAATCTTGTAGATGTTGTCCACGTCCACGGCCGAAATCACCGCCTCGGCCGGCACGTTGGTAAACAGGGCGATCTTGCGCCGCTCGTGGTCGGAGATCATGCGCTCGCAGCGGCACAGCAACACGTCGGGCTGGATGCCGATCGAGCGCAGTTCCTTGACCGAGTGCTGGGTCGGCTTGGTCTTGATCTCGTTGGCCGCTTTCAGGTACGGAACCAGCGTCAAGTGAATGAACATCGCCTGGCGTCCGTATTCGGAGCCAAGCTGACGGATCGCCTCGAGAAACGGCAGCGATTCGATGTCGCCGACGGTACCGCCGATCTCGACCAGGGCCACGTCGTAGCCTTCCACGGCCTGGTTGACCGAGTCCTTGATCTCGTCGGTGATGTGGGGAATCACCTGCACGGTCGAACCCAGGTAGTCACCTCTTCGTTCCTTGGCGATGACGTTGGCGTAGATGCGCCCGGTGGTGAAGTTGTTGCGCTGGGTCATGCGGGTACGCACGAAACGCTCGTAGTGGCCCAGGTCCAGGTCAGTCTCGGCGCCGTCTTCGGTCACAAAGACCTCGCCGTGCTGAAACGGGCTCATCGTGCCCGGGTCGACGTTGATGTAGGGATCAAGCTTGAGCAGGGTAACGCGCAGGCCGCGGGCTTCGAGAATGGAGCCGAGCGAAGCGGCTGCAATGCCCTTGCCGAGCGATGACACCACGCCACCGGTAACGAAGATCAGGGAGGTCATGCCCGGAGTTTCCTGGAAGGTGTGGGTCCGGGATAAGATTGTAACCGAAAAGGTTCTGCCGCCCCTCCCGGCAACGGCGTGATCGCGGGCCACGATCGCCGAACAGTCATTCCATCCAGGTCAATGTGGCCATACGCCCGCACCGACCGTCCCGGCGGTAGGAAAAGAAACGCTGCGGATCCGATGCGGTACACAAGCCGCAGTCAAGCACCTGCTCAACACCGGCACGCCGCAGCAGGGTTCGGGCAATGAAGGTCAGATCGGCCCGGATTCGCCCGGTTTCGGTGTCGGTGAAAGCCTGTGCAAGTGCTGCGTCCAGGGCCGTGAAAGCGGTGCGCACTTCTTCACCGACCAGGTATCGCTCCGGGCCGATGCCCGGGCCGATCCAGGCCGTCAGCCGACCGGCCGAAACCGGAAGCGATCGGACAAGGTGGCCCGGGATATCGGCCGCCAGGCCGCGCCAGCCGGCGTGCGCTGCGGCCACCAGCCGGGCTTGACGATCAGCCAGCACGATCGGCAAACAGTCGGCCGTCAGGATCGCCAGCACCTGGCCCGGCCGATCGGTCCAGGCCGCATCGGCCTCGATGCCCGCATGCCAGTCATCGAGGTGGATAACTCGCTTGCCGTGGACCTGCCGAAGCCAATGGGGAAGTCCGGGCAACAAGGCCTGGAGTCGGCGTCGGTTTTGCCCAACGGCGGCCGGATCGTCGCCGCAGGCCGCGCCGAGGTTGAGGCTGGTCCACGGCCCGGTGCTGACGCCCCCGGAACGGGTCGTGCTGAAGGCCTGAACGCCTTGCAGCGACCAGTCAGGACGAATCAGGCGCATGATCCGGGTCCAGGGCGGAAATCAGCGCGGCGAGGTCGTCCGGAACCGGCGCCGTGGCGACAACGGTCCGCCCGCTGTCCGGATGCGCCAGTTCGAGCCTGAGCGCGTGCAGCGCCTGGCGGGGAAATGCCAGCCAGGCCTCACGCTGGGCCGGGGTCAGGCCGGACGGCGCTGCGCTGCGACCGTAGACCGGATCGCCGACGATGGGGTGGCGCAGGTGGGCCATGTGAACCCGGATCTGGTGGGTTCGACCGGTCTCCAGGGTCACCTCCAGCACGGTGGCGCCGGACAGTCGACGCTCGACCCGATAATGGGTGACGGCCGGGCGCCCGTCGGGCCTGACGACCTGGCGCCGCCGGTCGACCGGATGGCGCCCGATCGGGGCATCGACGCGGCCGCCGGCAATCGGCTCGCCCCAGATCACGGCCAGGTAGCGACGGTGGATCTCGCGTTTTTTCATCGCCGCAACCAGCCGGCGGTGGCTGCCGGGGGTTCGGGCGATGACCAGGCAACCACTGGTGTCCTTGTCCAGGCGATGGACCAGCCCGGCCCGCGGCAGGTTCGCCAGGGACGGATCATGATGCAGCAAGGCGTTGACCAGGGTCCCGTCGGGATTGCCTGACCCGGGATGCACCACCAGCCCCGGGGGCTTGTTGACGATGATCAGGGCCGGATCTTCATGGATGATGTCGAGCGCGATGGCCTCGGGCTCGGGGCTGTCGCTGCGGGCCAGCAGTTCGGCGCAAAGATGAACCTCGTCGCCGGCCTGAACCGCGTGACGGGGCTTGACCGTGCGCCCGTTCAGGCGGATCTCGCCGGATCGAATCCATGCCGCCAGGCGACTGCGCGAGAAATCCGGCCAGGACTGGGCCAGCAGCTGGTCGAGGCGCTGGCCGGCCTGTTCGGCGCCCACGGTCATGCGCTGGTTGACCGTCTCAGCCACCGCCAACATCCGGTTGCTCGATTAACAGCACTTTACGGCGCAATCTGCGATCATGCATCCCTGTTTTCGGCAACCATTTGTATCATCTCAGACATTATGCAGAATCCATTTCACCCAGACCGCCCTCTGCGCGCCCCGCTGGCGCTCCTCCTGATTTTGACCCTTGCCCTGGCGGTCGGCTGCGGCCGCGAGACCCGCGAGGACGAACGCGGTGCCGAAGAGCTGTACGCGGAAGCCCAGCGCGCCCTCAACGCGCGCAACTTCAGCAACGCCATCGACCTGTACCGGGATCTGACAATTCGCTTTCCGTTCGGCCGTCATGCCGAACAGGCTCAGCTCGACATGGCCTATGCGATGTACCGGGCCAACCAGCCGGAGCGCGCGCTGACCACGCTGGACCGCTTCATCCGCACCTATCCGACCCATCCGAACGTGGACTACGCCTGGTACCTGAAAGGCCTGGTGCACTACGAGCAGTCCATGGGTTTTCTGCGCCGCCTGTTCCCCGACCAGGTCGTCGACCGTGATCAGCAAAGCGCCCGCAACGCGTTCTCCGATTTCCAGGAGTTGATCCAGCGTTACCCGCAAAGCCGCTACGTGGCCGACGCCCGGCAGCGCATGGTCTTTCTGCGCAACATCATGGCCGAATACGAAGTCGAGGTGGGCCGCTACTACTTCCGGCGCGGAGCCTACGTGGCGTCGCTGAATCGGGCCCGCTACACCATCGAGAACTTCCCCGGCGCGCCGGCCAACCTCGACGCGCTGGATTTGATGGCCCGCACCTTCAAGCGGATGGAACTGCCCGAACTGGCCGCCGACACCCGCCAGGTCCTGGAATACAACTTCGAGGACCTGCTCGACGAAGACGAACGCGAGAGCTTCTTCCGACGCCTGTGGCCATTCGATTGAAGCGGTAGCCCCGAAACATACGCATCCATGTCCTTCTCGACCCTGGTCCGGCGAGTTGAAATCGAGCTGGAACGTCGCATCGATGCCGGCGTCGAGTCCGAAGGTCGCTTGTCCCAGGCCATGCGCTACGCGGTCTTCAACGGTGGCAAGCGCCTGCGCCCCTTGCTGGTCTATGCCTGCGGGGAAACCCTGGGTCTGACGCTTGAGCGGCTCGACGCTCCGGCCTGCGCGGTCGAACTGATCCACTGCTATTCGCTGGTCCATGATGATTTGCCGGCCATGGACGATGACGACCTGCGCCGCGGCAGACCCACCGCCCACCTGGCGTTCGACGAGGCCACCGCCATCCTGGCCGGCGATGCGCTGCAGGCCCTGGCCTTCCAGATCCTGGCCCAGGACGGGCGCAGCGACCGCGAGCGGGCGGCGGGATGCAACATGATCTCCGAGCTGGCTTCAGCCTGTGGCGTCTCCGGAATGGCCGGAGGTCAGGCCCGGGACCTGGAACTGGAGCACAAAACCCCCGACCAGGCCACGGTCGAGACCATGTTCCGGATGAAAACCGGGGCACTGATTCGGGCCGCGGTCATGATGCCGACCGCGCTGGCTCCCGATCTGCCGCCGGCCCAGGTCCAGGCACTGCGCGAGTTCGGCGAAGACATCGGTCTGGCCTTTCAGATTCGCGACGATCTGCTCGACGTCGAGGGCAATACCGAGATCATCGGCAAGCAGGCCGGCGCCGACCAGGCGCTGGGCAAGGCGAACTGGCCGGCGCTGTTCGGGATCGAGGGCGCGCGCCGCCGCATCATGGAACTCGACGCGCGCGCACGCGCTTCCCTGGAGCGCATTGAAGGCGATACTTCCGGCCTGCGCCGGCTGGCCGACCGGCTGCTGCACCGGGCTGCCTGAACGACCGGCGAGCCTCAGGCGTAACGGGTCGGATCGGCGATTCCGGCTTCGATGAACCCCTGCCGGCGAAGCCGGCACGAGTCGCAACGGCCGCAGGCCCGCCCCTGGGCATCGGCCTGGTAACAGGATACGGTCCTCGCATAGTCCACCCCCAGATCGGTTCCACGCCGCACGATCTCGGACTTTTTCAGGTCGATCAGCGGGGTATGGACGCGCAGCCCGCCACCCTCGACACCGGCCCGGGTGGCCAGCACGGCCAGGCTTTCAAACGCGGCGATGAATTCCGGCCGGCAGTCGGGATAGCCCGAATAATCCACGGCATTGACGCCGATGAACAGGTCTTCGGCCTCCAGCACCTCGGCATAGCCCAGCGCCAGGCTGAGCATCAGGGTGTTGCGGGCAGGGACATAGGTCACCGGAATCCCCTCGCCGGGCTCGGTCGGCACCTCGATCTCGTCGGTCAGGGCCGAACCCCCGATGGCGCGCAAGTCCACCGCGACCACCTTGTGCGAGACCGCGCCCAGGTCGCGCGACACGCGCGCGGCCGCGTCCAGTTCGGCCCGATGGCGCTGGCCGTAATCCACCGCCAGGGTGTGGCAGACAAAGCCGCCGTCCACGGCTTCGGCCAGTACCGTGGCCGAATCCAGCCCCCCCGACAGGAGCACGACCGCGCGCCGATCCGCTGTCTCGGTCATGTGCTAATTGACCACCGCCACGCCGAACAGGACCGGGTGGGCAAGCAGCAGCACCACGTACAGCACCAGGCCCACGGCAATGACCACCGCGTCTTTCCAGAACGGCTGGACCTTGTTCGAAGGGCGCTCGCCGCGCACGCTGCCCAGGGCCATGGCGATCAGCGAGTACAGCCCCAGACCACCGAACAGGACAATCGCCGCCCAGTGGCCGCGCACCAGCAGATGGGCGATGGCGAACAGGACCACGCCCCACAACATCGGGTGGGCGGTCAGGCGCTTGATGTTGGTGGGCACGTAGGCGGCAACCAGCAAGACCACGGCCAGGGGCATGAGCGCGGCCGCGACTTCATGGCCGAAAACCACCGGAGCCCAGACCCATTCAGGGTCCGCCCGGCCATAGCCGAAGCCGGCCAGGACCAGGCCGATCAGCGCAATCAGCGCGTAGACGCCCTTGTACGGCCACTCGCCGAAACGCTCCACCATGGGTTCCCGCCAGGCGCGAACGCTACCGGCCAGGTGGACGCCGATAAACAGGATCATGCCAATCACCAACCAAGCCATGTGCTGCCTCTTTCGCGGAAACGGATTCGATTCAGATGCTACCGCCAAATCGGCGGCGGCGAAAGCAACCCTGCCCTTTTCCGCTCAGCCGCGCCGGGCCGACCTGGGCCGGAACGCCTTGCACACGTCCGGGTCGGTTTCCATGTAGGGGCCGCCGATCAGGTCGATGCAGTAAGGCACCGCGGCAAAAATGCCGTGCACCGGCGGCGAAGCGTCGGGCAGACCGGCCAGGGTTTCGGCAATGGCCTTGGGCTGGCCTGGGAGATTGATGATCAGGGCCCGGCCACGGACAACCGCAACCTGGCGCGAGAGGATGGCCGTGGGAACGAACGTCAGGCTGATCTGGCGCATCTGCTCGCCAAAGCCCGGCATGACCCGGTCGGCTACCGCCAGGGTGGCCTCGGGGGTGAGGTCACGCGGCGCCGGCCCGGTGCCGCCGGTGGTCAGGACCAGGTCACAAGCGGCCTGGTCGACCAGGTCGATCAGGGTGTCGCTGATGGTCTGCTGCTCGTCGGGAATCAGGCGCGTCTCCCAGGTCAGTGGATTGTGCAGCGCCCGCCCCAGCCAGTCCTGCAGGGCGGGAATGCCCTGGTCCTCGTACACGCCGCTGGAGGCACGGTCGCTGACCGAAACCACCCCGATTCGTACTGGTTCATGGCTTGACTCACTCACCGGCTGACAACGCTCCTGACGATTTTCCAGCCCGAAAGTGTGCCACAGAGAGCCTGTCCCGGGGCGACGGAACCGGGCTATCGGTCCAGCGCACTGACCACGGCCGACTCCAGTTCGCTGTCGAGCGGATTGACCCGCGAGCCGAAGCTGGCCAGCACTTCACCGTCGCGGCCGACCAGGTACTTGGTGAAGTTCCAGCGCGGGGCCTGTTGCGCCTCGGCCAGGGCCTGGAACAGGGCATTGGCGCCGTCCCCGCGCACGCCGCTGGTCGCGAACATGGGAAAGGTCACGCCGTAATTGATGTAGCAGACTTCGGCCGTGTCTTCCTCGTCGGCCAGTTCCTGGTTGAAGTCGTCGCTGGGAAAACCGAGAACAACCAGGCCGTCATCGCGATATTTCTGGTACAGCGCTTCAAGGTCTGAAAACTGGCCGGTGAAGCCGCAGCGGCTGGCGGTATTGACCACCAGGATCACATCCCCGGAGTAGCTCTGGCACAGGTTTTCTTCCTCGCTGCTGGCCAGCCGGCGGTGGGAAAAATCCAGCAGGTTGTTGCAGGCGGCAAGCGCAGCTTCGCCGACGAAAGCCAGGGCCAGACCGGCCAGAACAAAACGAGTGATCATCTGCAATCCTTTTCAAAACCGTTGGTCATTGAACGGCGCGCGCGGTCAAGCGCGGGTGAAGAACGAAAAGCTTCTGGCAGAATACAGGTTCGGCAACCCCGGCTGCAGGCATCGTCCACAGGCCACCGCAACCGGGTTCTGGCCGTCGCCTGGATTCCAGCAAAGGGTGATCCTGCCCGGCTATGCGTCCGGATACGGATGGGCCACGCCGAGGTGGCAATCGATGCAGGTTTCGCGCTCGTCCGGGTCGCGGTTTTTGTTCATGGTGTGCATGCCGACGGCCATGCGACTCATGTTTTCCGGCGGTGGATCGTCGTAGATCCGGCTATGGCAGTCGGTGCAGGTCGATGAATCGATCGATCGCAGGTAATCCCGGGCCAGTTCAGCCCATTCCAGGCGATGTTCTTCCAGGTGCTCCTGGGTATTGAAATCCGGCGTGGTGAGGAAACGCCACAAGTCCGGCGATACGGCGATCTTCTTGCGCAGGTAGGCGAACGACTCGCTTGGCAGGTGGCAGTCGCGGCACTCGACCTGGACGCCGGCGGCGTTGTCGCCATGCGGAGATTCTCTGACTTCAACGAGCAGGGAGTGATTGCTGTGACAGGTCATGCAGAACTCGTCGGTACTGGTGGCATGCAGCGTCGTCTGACCGACCCAGAAAGCCAAAGCGCCGAAAACCGCACCGCCGACAACCAGCGTGAAAATGGATAACCTCGCGCTGGGCCGAAAGATTTTTCGCCAGTTCATATCAAGCAAACATCCCTGTCAGGAGAAAAAAGATGCACCTGCCGGACCACTCAGGCCGCCCGGCAAGCGCAGCGGATCGGCGATCAGACGCCGTCGAGAACTTCCATGCCTTCCTGGATCAGCGCCTCGGCCTTGTCGAGCACGCGGTGGGCTTCGGCCCAGTTGTGGAAACCGTTGCTGTTTTCGACCCAGATGAAATCCCAGTAGAACTGCGCTTCGCGGTGAATCTGCTGCAGGCGGGTCATGGTGATCTCGTCGACGCCGCCGTTTTCGCGCACCGCGCCCACGGCCTCGATAAAATCGGCCAACTCGGCACCAATCCGGTTCTGTTTCATGTAGACCCGGCCCTGAACACCTTCGGATCGCTCGACAACACCTTCGACGCCCCAGTTGCTGTGACAGCCCATGCAGGTGCTCTCGACGTGGGTCAGCGGGCTGGTCCAGTGGTGCTCGGTGTATTTCTCGCCGTCGGCGCCGGTCGCTTTCGGCATATGGCAGTCCGTGCACTGCATGCCGAGCATGGAATGCACGTTGACCTCCTGGCCTTCGTGGAACAGCTCGTATTCCGGGTGCTGGATCTTGGCGACCAGGGCACCGGTCTGCGGATGCACCCACTCGTCGGAGCGACGATCGGCATCGTAGTGCTCCAGCTGGGCCTCGACGGTCAGACCGGTCGACCACGGCAACACGACCTTGCGCGTTTCGGCGTGGAAGTGATAGTTCGTATGGCACTGGGCGCAGACCAGGTCGGTCCGGCCCTCCGGATCGATGTTGGCAAAGGTGCCGTGGGCCATGCCCTCGTCGAGCCAGTCGCGCGCGTGGCGCACGGTCGCATCGTCGGCAGCGTGGCAGTCCAGGCAGCCGATGGTGTTGGTTCCGACCACCTCGGAAAACGGCATGGAGTACCAGTTATCGCCGTGGATGGCGGTCAGCTTGGTTACGTCGGTGGTCTTGCAGCCGATGCAAGAGGCTGGCCGCGTGTCCCAGTCGGGAAGGCGTTCGGTGTCAATGACGTCGTTGAGCGCGTGGTAATGGCCACGGGAGCGGTAGTAACCCTTGGAAAAAGGGAAACCGTCGTAGTTGACGATAAGAAACGGGTACATGTCCAGGTAGTTGGACTTTTCGATCTCCATGTCCTCGGCTTCGGCCTTGCCACCGCCGCCGTAGGTCGTCTCGACCATTTCAGCCGTACGCGCCCAGCCGCCGTACTGGGCCGGAAAATAGCGCTTCCAGTTCTCGGTGACGGTGGCCTCGTCGAGGCTGTCGAAACCTTCGAACGCCTTCTTTTCGGCGTTGTTCGGACTGCCGGACACCGCAGCCACGGTCGCCAGACCCATGGACATCACGACCAGCGCAATGACGAACCAGCTTTCCCTGCGCATCCTGACTTCCTCCTCCACGATACAGTCAAATGTGCCGAGATCCACGGGGAACGGAATCCATGGTTCTCAGGCTTGTTGACCAGCACTGTAGCAAAGATGAAGACCGTGTCAACGCGAGAGCAGCGTATTCATTTTTTCTAATGCAATGATTTCACGAAGAAAAAAAGGCCAAACAGCCTCGGACCGCTGGCGGGACAAGCCGGGGCGGCGGTAACTGTTTGCAATGAAATCCATGCCGTCTGTCCAGCCTGCGACATGATCGAGCCCCAGTTCGGCGTCCTCACCACCGCTGCCATTGCCCTGGCGCTGCTGTTTGCGTTGTGGCCACTGGTTCCGGAAGACGCCTCCATGTATCGCGCGGTGCAAAGCGAAACCCGCAGGGCCCGGCGGCTGCTGGCTCAGCAACCCTGAGCGGTCACCAGTCGGCTCGCTCAGATGCCACGCGCACCCAGGCGCTCGACCCGTGCCAGCCAGCGTTTGCGACCTGAATCCTTGTTGGCTCCCGCCAGCCCGACGAAGCAGTGGCGCACCGGCGAGATGCCGACAAACTTGAGAATGTTGCGCTTGAAATAGCGATACCCGTGGGCGCGGTAGAACCAGCGATAGACAAAGCCGGGCATGCCCATGCTGACAATCACCCGGGCCGACTTGCCCTTCAGCGGCCGCACCCCGCCAGGCCCCTTGCGCGCCGCCTCGTCGAAAGCAAAACCGGGACGAAAGACCTGCTCGAGAAAACCCTTCGTCAGGGCCGGCATGGTGCCCAGCCAGACCGGGTAGACAAACACCAGGTGATCGGCGGCGCGGATCAGTTCCTGAGCCGGCAGCAGAGTATCCGGCGTTTTATCTGCACTCCATTCGGCCTCGCTGCGCAACAGCGGAAAATCGAGTTCGCCGATGCGCAGCTCGGTCACCGAATGGCCGGCAGATTCCGCACCGGCCCGATAGGCCTCGGCCAGCGCATGACAGTAGTGGCGGGCCGATTCGTCGGGATGGCCCTGGATGATCAGAATGGAACGGGACATGAACGCAAATCCTCCTCCTGGTAACCGGGATTGTTGACCCTGGTGGTCACCGGATGAGCGCGCAGGGTGTCGTCGCCGGGTGGGGCGACCAGCGCTTCGGCCGCTTCCGGAGTACTACTCAGCCAGGCCTGCCAGCCCTCGGGCGGCAGGATCACCGGCGCGCGGTGATGGCCGATGTCGCGCAGCAAGGCGTTGGGCTCGGTGGTGACCAGGGTGAAGGACCGAAAAGGTGCTCCTCCGGGCGGCCGGGTCTCGTCCCACAACCCGGCCAGGACCAGCATCGGCGCGTCTGCCGGCAGCACCCGCCAGGGCTGTTTCGGCTTGCTCCGCTGGTCCCACTCGTAGAACCAGGAAAACGGCACCAGGCAGCGCTGGTTCCTGCGCCAGGCGTTGCGAAATGTCGGTTTCTTTGCCACCGTTTCGGAAAAGCGCTCGCCGGGCTCGGAGCGACAGTTGGCGGTGGAGAACTTCGGCAGCTCGCCCTTGAGCCAGCCGGGCACCAGCGGCCAGACCATGCGCACCATCTCGGGCTGGCCGCTTGCCCCGGCCACGACCGCCGGCAGCTCGGTCCAGTCCACCTCGTCGCCGCGCCTGCTCGAAGGGGCGACGTTGAGCCGCCGGAAATGGCCCGGCGGCGCCTCGCCGGGAAGGTTCAGGTAGTCGTAGACCTGCTTCCAGGAAAAGTCATGGCCGCCGCGTCCGCACATGGCCAATACTCTACCGCAGGATTGGCCCTGAGCAACTGAAGGCCATTTCCCTTGCCGGGTGGGTTATTCTGTGCGGGATTCCTCGGGGCGGCATTGCGCCTGAGACACCCTTGCCGGGTGAACCCGTTGAACCTGATCCGGTTAATGCCGGCGTAGGGACAGGAACGGAAAGCTCAGGATACGGTCACCGCATTCCGCCGCTTTCTTCAGTAATCCCGCTCGCATTCCGGGTCTCCCCTGACTTTCTACCGGAGAGACTCACAATGAAATTGTTGCCCCTTGCTGCCGCCATTGCGCTGGCTGTTCCGCTGGCCGCCGCGGCTGAAACCAATTCCGACGCCGCAGACTCATTCGACACCGAGGATCGCATCCTGGTCACGGCCGATTTTCGCCAGGCCGGGCTGGGCGATCTGAGCACCAGCGCCACGGTAATCGATGCCGAGACGATCCGGCAACGCAACGCCTCGCACCTCGACCAGATCCTGAACCTGGCTCCCAACGTCAACTTCTCCAGCGGGGCCTCCCGGGGCCGCTTTTTCCAGATTCGCGGCATCGGCGAAAGAAGCCAGTTCGTCGAGCCGGTCAACGCCTCGGTCGGGCTGGTGATCGACGGCATGGACATGAGCGGCATCGGTGGTGCCGCCACGACCCTGGACATCGAGCAAGTCGAGATCCTGCGCGGACCGCAGGGCACCCTGCTCGGCGCCAATGCACTGGCCGGGATGATCAACCTGGTCTCGGCCGGTCCGACAGAGACGTTCACCGGTCGATTCGAGACCACCCTGGCCGAATACGGCACGCGCGCCGTCGAGGGCGTGCTGTCGGGTCCGATCAGCGAGACGCTGGGCTACCGGGTCGCCTACTCCAACTACCAAAGCGACGGCTTCCAGCACAATGCCTTTCTCGGCCGCAGCGACACCGATGACCTCGACGAGCAGACCCTGCGCGCCCGCCTGCGCTGGCAGCCGCACCAGGATTTGAGGGTGGACCTGACCGCGCTGTACCTGGACATCGACAACGGTTTCGACGGCTTTTCGCTGGACAACACCCGCACCACCTTGTCCGACGAACCGGGCCATGATCGCAACGAGACCCTGGCCGCCTCGGCCCGCTTCCTGTGGCGCGCCCACCAGGCCTTCAGCGTCGAGGGACTGATCAGCCGCACCGATGCCGACACCGAATACGGCTTCGACGAGGACTGGGGTTTCGTCGGCCTGTGCGAGGCGTTCGAGTGCCTGGCCTCGGAGTACGCGTCGTTCGACAACTACCTGCGCGACAACGACAACACCACCCTGGATCTGCGCCTGGTCTCCAATACCCTGGCCGACGAACCCGGCTGGGTCGTGGGCGCGTACTATCGCGACCAGAACCAGAATCTTCGGCGCCAGTGGACGTTTCTGGAAGAAGATTTCCTGAGCGACTTCAGCGACGAAAACCGCGCCGTGTACGGCCAGCTCGACCTGCCGCTGGCCGAGCGCTGGCGGCTGTCGACCGGCTTGCGTTTCGAGCAGCGCGATGCCGACTATGCCGACAGCGACGGGGCGCGATTCAGTCCCGAGGAAAACATGTGGGGCGGCAAGCTGGCGCTGGAATACCGCCCGCTGGCCGGCGGCCTTTGGTACGGCTCGGTCTCGCGCGGCTACAAGGCCGGCGGGGTCAACAGCAACTCGGCCCTGCCCGACAACCAGCGCGAGTTCGACACCGAAACCCTGTGGAACTACGAACTGGGGGTGAAAAACCGCTTCCTGCAGGGCCGCGTGGACCTGCGCGCCGCCCTGTTCTTCCAGGACCGCGAGGACGTCCAGACCCGTCAGTCACTCGTCTTGCCCATCGAGGGCGACGCCTGTCCCTGCCAGTTCATCGACTTCACCACCAACGCCACGGCCGGGCAGAGCTACGGCCTGGAGACCGAGCTCAACTGGGAAATCAGCCCCCGGCTCGGCGCCTTCGCCAGCCTCGGCCTGCTGCGCTCGCGCTTCGACGACTTCCTGAACTTCTCGCACGTCGATGCCGACCCCGAAACCGGCCAACCGGTCGACATGGACGGTCGCGACCTGCCGCACGCGCCGCGCTACCAGTTCGCCCTGGGCGCGGTCTACCAGATCGACGATCGCTGGTTCGTGCGCCTCGAGGCCGAGGGCAAGGATTCCTTCTTCTTCTCCAGCCGGCACGAGGAGAAATCCAATGCCTACCAGTTGTTCCACGCCCGCCTGGGCTACCGTCACGGCAACTGGGATCTGTCCCTGTGGGCGCGCAACATCACCGACAAGGACGTTCGGGTGCGCGGCTTCGGCAGCTTCGGCAACGACCCGCGCAAAGGCTACGCGGTCGAACCCTATTACCAGTTCGGCGAGCCGCGCGTGGTCGGTGTCACGGCGGCCTATGCCTTCTGATCGCCAAACGATGTTCTCCGGCTTGAAACGGCGATGAGCGGCGAACAGCTGGCTGAAAACTGGGCGCGCCTGTCGTCCTGGGAGATGCTGGCGGTGGCCCTGGCCATCACCTACCTGCTGCTGGCCGTGCGCCAGAACCGCTGGTGCTGGGTGGCCGCGTTCGTCAGCACCGCGATCTTCACCGCCTTGTTCTGGAACGTGGAGCTGCTGATGCAGTCGGCGCTGAACGTCTACTACATGGGCATGGCAGTCTACGGCTGGTGGCAGTGGGGTCGGGGCGGCAACGGCGAACTTCCAGTCCAGCGCTGGCGCTGGCAGGGGCACGCCCTGGCGCTGGCCCTGGTGCTGGGCGCCACCGTGATCAGCGGCCACTTGCTCAGCCTGCACACCCAGGCCGCCTGGCCCTACCTGGATTCCTTCATCACCTGGGGCGCGGTCGTGACCACCTTCATGGTCGCGCGCAAGGTGCTGGAGAACTGGGCCTGGTGGATGCTGATCAACGCTCTGGCGGTGTTTTTGTTCATCGAACGCGGCATGCTCCTGACCGCCGGGCTGCACCTGAGCTACCTGGTGATTTCGGTGTTCGGCTGGATCGGCTGGTACCGGGATTACCACAAGCTCGCGGCACAGCCGTCCGGGCGATGATCGAGGCGGCCGACAGCCCGGCCGGCGCCGACCTGGAACAGGTGCTGGCCACCTGGCGGGACTGGCAGCTGCCGCTGCAGCAGCGCCCGCGGCCCATCGGCCCGGTGCCGGGCGGTCGCACCAACCAGAACCATCGGCTGGTCGCCCCCGGCCTGGGCCACGATCTGCTGCTGCGGCTCAACCACCCCGAACCGCAGCGGCTGGGGATTGACCGGGCGGCCGAGCGGATCGTCCTGGACCGGGTCGCCGGGCACGGCATCGGCCGGCCCGCGCTGCACTGGGACCCGGACGAGCGCTTCGTCGTGTTCGGCTACCTCGAAGCCCGACCATGGACGCGGGCCGATATGGACTGCGCCGCGCAGCGCGCCCGCCTCTGGCCGCTGATCGAACGCCTGGCCGACATCGCACCCGATCTGCCCCGGCGGCGCTACCACGCCTACCTGTGCCACTACTGGCAACAGCTCGAGCGCGCCGGCCGTGCCGATCGTCGCCTGCAACGAGCCTGGCGGGACTTCGAGCCGCGCCTGCAGGCGTTCGACCAGTCCGGCTGGCAGGCTGGCCTGGTCCACCACGACCTGGTCCCGGCCAACGTACTCGACACCGGCGACCGGCTGGTGCTGATCGACTGGGAGTACGCCGCCATCGGCCATCCAGGCATCGATGCCTGGTCCATCGCCCCCGAGGCCTGCCGCGAGCCGTTCATTCCTGAAATGATGGGCTGGATCAACGAGCTCTGGGAGCGCCTGGTCAAGGGCTGAAATCCCTGGCTCCTGCCGCAAGCGCGGGCCAGATTGTTATATTATAACCCCATGCAAACACCATCCACCCCCAACGACCCCCGCCTGCCCGTGACCGTGATTACCGGCTTTCTCGGGTCGGGCAAGACGACGCTGCTCAATCACCTGGTCCATCAGCCGGCCATGAGCGATTGCCTGGTTATCATCAACGAGTTCGGCGAGATCGGGCTGGACCATCAGCTGGTCAGCGAACTGCGCGACGAGACCGTGGTGGAACTGAACAGCGGCTGCCTGTGCTGCACTGTACGCGGCGACCTGGTGCGCACGCTCAAGGATGCGCGCTGGCGCTTTGCCCGCAATGGCAAGCGCTGGTTCGAACGGGTGATCATCGAGACCACCGGCCTGGCCGACCCGGCACCCATCCTCCACACCCTGATGACCGACGGCCACGTCGCCGACCGCTACCGCCTGGACGGGCTGGTGACCGTGGTCGACCTGGTCAACGGCCTGGAAACGCTGAACAACCACGACGAAGCGCTCAAGCAGGCGGCGATGGCCGACTGCCTGGTGCTGACCAAGGCCGACATGGCCAGCAAGGAACAGTCGGACGCTGTGCGCAAGCGACTGCACAGCATCAACCCGGCGGCCAGGCGCGTGGATGCCGAACATGGCGCCGTCGAACCGGATCGGCTGGTTGGTTTCGGCCTGTACCGGGCAGAAGGCCGGACGGATCAGGTCCATCGCTGGCTACAGGCGGAAGCCTATGAACCGGCACGACTGCCGAGTGACGGTCCGCTCGAGGCTGACGCTGCCGCTGAACGTGGGCACTCGCATGCTCATGCTCACGACCATCATCATGACCATCGCCAAGACGTCAACCGCCACGACGAGCGCATCCGAGCGCGCTGCTTTACCATCGACCGACCGATCCAAGCCGAGCGCCTGGATGCCGCGCTGGAGATGCTGCTGCGCCTGGCCGGCCAGGATCTTCTGCGGGTCAAGGGCCTGCTCAATGTTCAGGGGATGGACAAGCCCATGGTCATCCACGGCGTCCAGCATCTGTTCCATCCGCCCGAAACCCTGCCGGCCTGGCCAGACGAAGACCGCCGCTCGCGCATCGTCTTCATCACCCGCGATCTGCCGGCAAATCTGATCGACGCCTTGATGGACGTGATGATGGAAGACGACGACAGCGCGGCCGCGACGAACCGGCCACCGACGAGTGTGAATTCGTGATGGCCACCGCACAACCGCCGCGTCAACGGCCTCACCCGCCCGTCGAAGAGGCGGTCGTATCCGATCAGCAGGATGCGCTGCTCAGTTGGCCACTGCAACGACCCGCGCTCGCGGTCTGGCAGCGATGCCCGCCAAAGAACGTGACGGCGGCGGCGGAAAGACTGGCGGAAGTACGCCAAGCCGCCGAGTATCGATTCAACTGGCGGCCAGATACTGGCCCGATGGATTTCATCGAAGTATTTT
Source organism: Wenzhouxiangella sp. (assembly GCA_007694885.1). Lineage (GTDB taxonomy): Bacteria > Pseudomonadota > Gammaproteobacteria > Xanthomonadales > Wenzhouxiangellaceae > Wenzhouxiangella. The sequence continues at coordinate 40,895 of REEW01000112.1, forward strand.
CGAAGCTTGATCGGCACTTGTCCTTACCGGCCCTGCACGCACTGTCCGATGACGCCCACACACTGATGAACCTCGCCGCCCGACTGGCAAAATCTCTGCAGCCGGAACTGAATGCCGATGAGCTCGGTGTTCGCATCGAACGCGTGATCGGCGATGGTTGCCGGTTGTTCCACGTCGATCGACTGAGCGCGCGCCTGATCTGCACCTGGACCGGACCGGGCACCGAATGGTTGCCCGAAGGCAGCTTCGACCGCGCCGGCCTGGGCTGCGGATGTAACGACCACGTGCTTGATCCCGACGCAAGTCGGCAAATACCCACCGGCGCCGTTGCACTCCTGCGGGGGGATCTTTGTCGCGGGCATGAGGGCGGCGGTCTGGTCCATCGCTCGCCCCCGGCGCAGGCCGGTGTGAGACGTGTTCTGATGGCGGTCGACTTTCGCTGATCGGCAACAGAACGCCCTTGTTCAGAAGCGATGGATTTGCCGCTATGCTTGCATCCTGAATGTTTCGTTTCCCGACTGGAGTGAACCCATGACCCGAACACTGTCCCTGACCGCGATGGTC
>REEW01000064.1 GCA_007694885.1 Wenzhouxiangella sp.
ATCACCCGCCTCGACCACCTCGCTCGGGCCTGTCGGATCATTCAGGAAACCGTCTGCCGGATCTTCCACGGTAAAGAGCAGACCACCCTCTTCCGGATCCCCGTCGGGCCCGGAAAAGACAAACATGGCTGGGTTCCCCGCGCTCACCGGCGAGTCGACCTTGCCGAAGCTGACCGGCTGGCCGGACAACGGCGGATTGCCCTGACGGTCCGTAGCAATCACGGTAACGCGGTAGGAGTACGTACCATCAGGCCCGGGTGGCACAGGCTCCCCCGTGTCCGGGTCCAACTGTTGCTCGACGTCTGTCTGGAAGTTGGCAACCGCAGGGTTCACCACGATACCGTCGTCCACCGGACTGACCAGTCGCAGGGCAAACAACCGCCCGTCACCCACATTGATGGAAGTTTCAGCAGACAACCCATCCTGAATATCGTTGTCCACATTGTTGTCGGCACGATCAACCTTTGCAGTAATCCGATGGCTGCCGGTCTCGGTGCCGGCGTTCAGCGTGAAATTGGCAACGCCATTGACGGTGCGGACCTTGATTTCAGTGCCGCTGACCGAACCCTCGGTTCCTGTTCCCGTCAACCGGGCCCCACTTCCGGCAGGGGCATCGAGTTCCAGCCGAAGGTTGTTGAATCCGATACCATCCGCTTCCGGATTGGGAACCGGGTTGCCGCCCGAGTCCGTAACAGTCACCGTCAGCGACTTGGTTGTCGGGCCGCCCGAGCCTTGCACATACACCGGATCGGGGCGAATTCCAAAGGACAGATCAGCCGGAAGAAAGTCGGCGCCGCCGTCTTCGACTTCAATCACGAAATCCTCGGAAAAGCGCTCACCGCTGTTGGCATCCTGTGCCGTCACGGAGACCGTCAACGGCCCGGGACGATCGAAACTGTGAATAAACAGCGTCGTCACCCCGGCGGTCATGTTGACCGGACCGCTGCCCAGCAATGCCTCAAATTCGTTTTCGTCAGTTGCCGGATCGTCCAGCGTGGAGAAAGCGCCACGACTGACGGGCGACACAGCCACCGCCACCTGTCCACCTTCCACTTCGCCAGCGTTACCGTCGGGCCCCTTGTAGCGCACTGTCAATTCATTGATGTACGGAGAGCCCAGAAAAATCGGGACATTGGAACGATTACTCGGCATGGTCGAATCACCCTGGATGGTGAGCCGGCCCTGGTCTGAACTGGCCTCGACAACTTCAATGGTTGTGGTTGCAGAGACAGTCCCGACACCGGACGGGTCATCTGCAGAAGCGGTCAAGGTGACCGAACCGGTTTGCGTTCCACCGGTAAACCAGAAACGAGCCGTGCCGCCACTGGTGGTAGCAACCGCTTCGCCGCCGGTTACTGTCGGTTCTGCGAGGCTGGAGACCACACCGCGCGAAGCGCTGCTGGTAGACAGGCTGATCTCAATGCCATCCGCTGCCGCACTGCCATCCGCCAAGCGCAGGTTGACGTTGACCTGAACCGTATACGCCGCGTCGGGATCCGGAGCAAACTGACCGGGATTGGCCTCGACCGAGTTCCGCTCGGGTGATATGGAAAGCCTCGCCTCGCGACCGGAATCAAAGGAACCGGAAGAACTTCCTCCGCAAGCAGCAAGTATGAGGAGGAGTAACAGTGCAATTGACAATTTGGCCACATTCATCACTGGCAGTCCCCGCAAAGTATTGGTGTTGGTGATCATGTCTGGCTCCCGATCAGTCGTAGGCGACGCGATCGTCGAGGATGGAGGGGGTGACGAAGATCAGGAGTTCACGCTTCTGATCATCCGTTGCGCGTCGGCGGAACAAGTGGCCAATCACTGGAACATCGCCCATCACCGGCACCCTGCTCGAGGTGAAGTTCCGCTCCTCCTGGAAGATACCCCCTAGCACCACGGTTTGCCCGTTATCGACAAGGACGTTGGTTCCCATTTCACGGGTATCGATCGAAGGCACGGAACCGCCACGCCCGGTCTCAAAGATTTCACCCACCGTATCCTGTTTGATATTCAAATCCAGCTGCACCCGGTTATCCGGCGTGATCAGGGGCTGGACCCGCAACTCCAGGACTGCTTCCTTGAATTCCACGTTGACCGCCCCTTGCTGCTGCCCCCCCTGCAATGACTCAAAGGGGATCTCCACGCCCTGCTGGATGAAAGCCTCCTGCTGATTGGCGGTGATCAGACGCGGAGTCGATATCACCTCTCCTCGGCCTTCGGTCTCAAGCGCACTCAGCTCGAGATCCAGCAAATAGTCCGCGGCAAGGATGGAGATCCCCATGCGACCGGCCGGGTTGGACACCGGGAGATTGATGTTGAGGCGGTCGTCGAGGCTCGGGACGTCCAACGGCGTACTGGATCCACCACCCGCCCGGCGATTGGCAATCGCGCTGCGGTTCATACCGTCCAATGCCTCCGAGGAAGCCGATGTACTGAACAGGTTGCCGCGACCGTCCTGACGTGCACCGGTCACCCCGAAACGCACGCCGAGTTCATGATTGAAATCGTGCCGCGCGATCACGATGCGGGACTCGATCAGCACCTGGCGGACCGGGCGGTCCAGTTCGGTGACAAGACCCCGAACCTCGTCGATATTTTCCAGCGTATCGGTCACCAGCAATGTGTTGGTGCGCTCATCCACACTGACCGAGCCCCGCTGGGAGAGCATGCCGCCCTCTTCTCCGGCACCGGAACGAACAATGCCTGCCAGATTGGCTGCACTGGCATAGCTGATTGGAATCATCGCGGTGCGCAACGGTTCCAGGGTCTGGCGATCGGCCCGGGCGCGCAGAATCTGCTGCTCACGGCTGACGATCTCCTCGATCGGCGCAATCCAGATCACGTTGCCGGAACGGCGCATGTCGAGGTTCCTGGTCTCGAGCACGATATCCAGGGCCTGGTCCCAGGGCACGTTGGTCAGACGCAGGGTCAAAGAACCCGTCACGGTATCGGATACCACAATGTTGAGATCAGAGACGTCGGCGATCAACTGGAGCACGGAACGAACCTGGATGTCCTGGAAGTTGAGCGTGATGCGACTGCCCTCGTATTCGCGTTCCTCGAAGAACTGCAGGTCGCGATCCTGCTGGACCACCGGTTCTGCCGGGCGCTCTACTTCGATGACCAGCTGCGATGCGGTCTGGTAGGCAAGGTGCTCGTAACTCCCGGAAATTTCCAGCATGAGCCGGACATTGTTGTTGCGCTGCTCGGGCGTGATCATCTGAACCGGAGTGGCAAAGTCGGCCACGTCAAGTCGACGGAACAGATTTTCGGGCAGACGGGTATCGAACAGATCGATCTGCAGGGCGCTGGCCCGCTCGTTGACGGTAATGTTGACGCCGGGTCGGTCGAGGTCGACGATCACCCGGCCACCACCATCCGGGCTGCGACGAAAGTCAAAGCCCTCGATTTGATGCCGGTCAGCACCTGCGCTCACCGCGCGGGCAACCGCTGTAGCTTCGGCGCCTGGTGCGGCCGTATCCGCTTCCATGATCAGCGCAAGCTGGTTCCCGGCCACTTCCAGCTCGTATGGGACCACCCGCGCCAGGTCAACAATCAGGCGGGTGCGGCCGCCGGCACTCAAAGTCTGGTAGCTCTGGGCCGGACCGTCACCAACCGACACCCGTTCTGTCGACAAACGGGTACTGGTCTCGGGCAGATCGATCACGATCCGCGGCGGTTGCTCGGTCGCAAACACGGTCGGCTCCGGGAATGCAGCGTCAGTGGTCAGAACCAGGCGAATCTGGCCTGCCTCGGTTTCGACCTGGACATCGGTCAGCTCCGCGGCCTGGGCCGTCGCCAACAGCCCCAGAAGCAGCAACACCATGCCTGCCCATCCAGCTCGTCTCGTCATCATGCTTCTCCCACTCGTCCCCGACTCGGGGCCACTGGTGCCAAAAATACTGCGAATCATGCGGTTCGTTCCGTTCATCGGGCTTCACTCATTGCGACCTGCACGCGGCGCTCGCTCCAGCCTCCGCGGCCGTCCTGAACCAGTTCGCGCAACTCCACCCGGTTACCGAGCACACGCTCGACCCGACCGTGATTGCGGCCCATGTAGCTGCCTTCGCTGACCCGATGGACGACGTTTTCGTTGTCGCGGATCAAGGCGTAATCGATCTCATCGATGCGCAGCGTGCCAACCATGTTGAGAGTATCGAGCGGAAAGCCCTCCAGAAACTCGCGGCGGCGGTCAGGATCCGGCCGTGGCCCGGCACCGGTTCCCGCTTCCACGGCATCGTCCTCGGCCCGCGATGCCTGGCGCTGGAATGGATCACGCAGATCGAAGGCCTGGTAGGTCACGACTTCGGCGGTGGCCATCGGCGGAATCGGATCAATCGGTTCTCCGGGACGCTGGCTCTCTTCGGCAACCCAGCGCTCCAGGTCACCGACCCCGCGGTCACAAGCCGAAAGCAACAGGATTGCCAATGTTGCAAGCAGCAGGGCTCTGGCGTTCATCAGGGCTGCCCTCCCGCACTCTGGATTGCCGCCGCCTCGGTTTCGTCCAGGTAGCGATAGGTGGTAATCGAGCCGTCCATGCGAAGCCGGCCGCCAGAACCTTCAACCGGCACCAGCGAGATGTCCTGGATGGTGAGAATGACCACCCGAGGCAGCGAAGCCACGGTGCTGACGAATTCGCCAAACTGATGATAAGTGCCGACCATGCGCACGTTGATCGGCTGCTCGGCGTAGAAATCCCGGGTAACCTCCGAACGCGGCTCGAACAGTTCGTTGTCGATTCCCGCGCCCAGCGCCGTTTGTGAAATATCGATCAGCAGGTCGGGCATTTCGGTGCGCGAAGGCAGTTGACGCAGCATGACTTCGAGCATCTCTTCCATTTCTGCGAGCTGGCGCTCGTAGGCCGGCAGGTTGGCCGCTTTCTGCTGCTTGTCGCGGAACTCCTGCCTGAGCTGGGTTTCGACGCGCTCGCGGTTTTCGAGGGTTTCGCGCTGATCCTTGATCAGGAACCAGTAGCCGGCGGCCAGAATCAGGCCCGCGATAAACACCATGATGACGGTCTTGGCCCCAGCCGAGGCACTGCCCAGGTTGTTGAAGTCCAGATCCTTGAGTTCTGACAGATCCATACTCAGGCCTCCTCTGCCAGGTCACGCGGCGAACCGATCTGAGCCCGCAACTCGAAACGGAAGGGCTGATCAGGGCGTCGATCGCGCGCCTCCACCTGGATAATCCGCAGTTCCGGATTGCGCAGCCAGTCCGCGTTTTCGATCCGGCGCATGTATTCCGACACACGAGTCTCGGACTCGGTGGTTCCGATAATGGTCAGATCAGAGCCAGTCTGGCGAACGCTGTTCAGGGTGATCCCTTCGGGCACGGTCTGGGCGATCTGGTTGAACAGATGCACCATCAGGCTCCGGTTCGCCTGCAGGCGCTCGATCACGTTCTTGCGCGATACCAGGTTGTCGCGGGTCCGCTCGAGGTCTTCGATCTGAGCGATTTCGCGATCCAGCGAACGGATCTCACTGCGCAGGAAGTTGTTGCGCGCTTCCTGCCCGTCGATGATCCCGCCCATCCACTGGTTGGCGCCAAACACTGCGCCGGCCGCGGCAACCGCCACCACTGCAACCAGGATCACGAAATTACGCTGCCGCTCCTGGCGCTGGGTTTCTCGCCACGGCAGGAGATTGATTCTGGACATCAGTCAAACCCCCTCAGGGCCAGCCCGGTCGCGATGGTCAGGGCCGGACGCATCTGATCGAGCTGGCGCGCGTTGATCCTGGAGGCCAGCTTGACGCTCTTGAGCGGATCCCCAAGCTCGGTGGAAATGCCAACCTCATCGCCCAGCGCCTCGGCCAGGCCTGGAATCAGCGCACCGCCACCGGTCAGAAAGACGGTCTCGATACTCATGTAGTCGCTGGACGAGGCATAGAACTGCAGGGCGCGGCTGATCTGCTGGATGATGCTCTGGCGAAACGGCTCGAGGACCTCGTCTTCGAAGCCGGCCGGCGACGCTTCGCCACGCTGCATGAACCTGGCCTGGTTGGCGTCCATGCCATAGCGGCGCATGCATTCTTCGATCAGTTGATTGCCGCCGAAAGAATGTTCGCGGCTGTAGATGCTGCGGTTGCCACGCAGCACGATCATGCTCGACGACACGGCACCGATGTTGAGCACCGCCAGCGTGGCCGACTCGTCCACTCCGGAGTTCCGGCGAACCAGATCAAAGGCATTGGCAACGGCAAAGGACTCCACATCGACCACCTGGATCGACAGGCCGGCAAGCTCGGCAACCTCACGGCGCATGTCAACATGATCGGTCTTGGAGGCGGCCAGGAGAATTTCGAGCAGGTCGGCGTTCCGCGGCGACGGGCCAAGCACCTCGAAATCCAGGCTGACCTCTTCGCGCGGGTAGGGAATATAGTGTCCTGCCTCCACCTCGATCTGGGCTTCGATGTCATCTTCGCTCAGATCGGCCGGGAGGTTGATCATCTTGGTAATCACGGCCGAGCCGGTTACCGCCATGGCACAGCGCTTGGCCGACGCGCCCGAGCGTTTGATGACCGAGCGCAGGGCGGCGGCCACCGGCTCGGCTTCCACGATCACGCCCTCGCTGACCGCATTGTCCGGCAGCGGCTCCAGTCCGAAAGCCTGCAACTGGAGGCCTGACCCGGCTCGGGCCAACTGCACCGCCTTGATGCTGCCGGTTCCGATATCAACGCCCACCAAAGGAGCCGAACCCCTGCCCAGCAGCTTGCCCAGAATTCCGTTCATCTGCGTATCGTCGCCCTCGCTTGAACCTGCCCCATCCGTGTGCTGTTGCTCACACTTTCCTTCCCGATAACGGCTGCGTGGCCGATCCCCGGGATCACTATACTATCCATTCAGCCTCCCTGTCTGCCCTTCAAACGCGATTGCGGGCACTTTTTTCCAGCGGCGGCGTCTGATGTGGTCGCAACCAAGCTTCTGAATCATTGATCTCTTGTACCATAAGCCATGCTTCGAATAAAGCGCTTAGCAAAGTTTTCCATCTATCTGATTTCGCTGGGCCTAGTCGGAGCGGGCGCCGGACTGGTTGCGATCTGGTTCATTATCGTACCCACCCTGCCGGAAGTGGAAACCCTGCGCGATGTCCAACTGCAGGTGCCGCTTCGGGTCTTTTCCGAGGATCAGCGGCTGATTGCCGAGATCGGCGAACAGCGCCGGACGCCGGTTGCGCTGGCCGATGTGCCGGAACTGCAGCGGCTGGCTTTTCTCGCCGCCGAGGACGATCGTTTCTACCGCCACCCTGGAATCGACTGGCGCGGCACCCTGCGCGGCGCCTGGCTGTATGGCCGCAGTCTCGGCCAGGGCCGGGTACCCGGGGGCAGCACGATCACCCAGCAGGTGGCGCGGCGTTTTTTTCTGAGCACGGAATACTCGGTCACCCGCAAGCTGCGTGAAATGTTGCTGGCCCTGAAAATCGAACGGGAACTGAGCAAGGACGAGATTTTCGAGCTGTACCTGAACAAGGAATTTCTGGGCCACCGCGCCTATGGCATTGTCGCGGCTGCGCACGTCTACTACGCCAGCGATCTCGATGGGCTGACGATCGCCCAGATGGCCCAGCTGGCGGCCCTGCCCAAGGCACCCTCGCGGGACAACCCGGTTTCCGGGCCACGCCAGGCCATGATCCGGCGCAACTGGGTGATCGAGCGAATGCACCGACTGGGCTACATCTCGGACCAGGATCGAGCCTCCGCCCTGGCCGAACCGAACACGGCCCGCCTGCATGCCCCGGTGGTCGAACTCAGCGCGCCCTGGATTGCCGAAATGGTGCGCCAGGAACTGGTCGACCTGTTCGGCGCCCAGCAGGCCTACTCGGGCGGCTACCAGGTTCACACCACGCTCCAGTCCGCCCTGCAAAGAGCCGGGGACGAAGCCGTGCGCAACGGCCTGCAGGCCTACGATCGCCGCCACGGCTGGCGCGGCCCCGAACAGCGCCTTGACCCGGAAAGCCTGTCGGACCCCGGCGCGCGCGAATCCCGCCTGCGCGAAGTCCGGCCGGTTGCCGATCTGGTCCCCGCACTCGTACTGGAAAGCGACGAGATGCTGGCGCGGATCCAGCTGCGCAGCGGCGAGGAAGTCACGATCGAGCTTGACAGCCTGTCCTGGGCGCGCCCCTTTCTCGAACTCAACGCCCTCGGCGCCCGTCCGAGCGCGGTCAGCGACGTGCTCGAACCCGGCGACCTGGTTCGAATGCGGCTGGTAGGAGAAAACTGGCGTCTTGCCCAGATTCCGCGAGCCGAAGCCGCCCTGGTGGCCATGGAAGCCGACACCGGCGCAATCCGGGCGATGGTTGGCGGACTGGACTTCAGTCGCAACCAGTTCAACCGCGTCACGCAGAGCCGGCGTCAGCCCGGATCTGCCTTCAAGCCCTTTATTTACGCGGCCGCCCTGGATCGGGGCTACACCCCGGCATCGCTGGTCAATGACGCACCGGTAGTGCTGGACGACCCATCGCTGGAACGAGCCTGGCGACCCACCAATTTTGGTCGGCGCTTTTATGGTCCCACCCGCCTGCGCGAGGCCATGGTTCATTCGCGCAACCTGGTCAGCGTACGCCTGCTGATGGACATCGGCCTGGACTATGCCCGCGACTACATCAGCGACTTCGGTTTCGCCCGCGCCGACCTGCCGGCTGGACCGTCGATGGCGCTGGGCTCGGCGTCGCTGACACCCCTGAGCGTAACCGCCGCTTACGGCGCCTTCACCAACGGCGGCTTTGCCGTCGAACCCCAGTTCATTCATCGCGTCACCGACGGTTTCGGCCGCACCGTTCACGAACCCGACTGGCCGCGTATCTGCCCCGACTGCCCCGAATCCAGGCCGGAGCCGCGTCCGCAAGCCATCCCCGAGCCCGGCCCGACCGGCCCGCGGCGCCTTGATCTGGCCGCCGCGACTAACGCGGCCGAACCGGAACCGGTCGGGCCCAGGATCCCCTCGATCGCGCCCCGGGTACTGAGCCCGCAAACCAGCTGGCTGATCCACTCCATGCTGGCCGACGTAGTGAGTCAAGGCACGGGTCGCCGGGCATTGACCCTCGGCCGCTCTGACCTGGCCGGCAAGACCGGGACCACCAACGACCTGCGTGACACCTGGTTCGTCGGCTTCGGCGGCGGCATGGTGGCCACAGTCTGGCTGGGAATGGACGACAACGAATCGCTCGGCAGCCAGGAACAGGGTGGTCGCACCGCACTGCCTCTATGGGTGGAGTTCATGGAAACCGCACTCGCCGGACGTCCGGAGCGCCTGCCGGGCGAACCGGTGGGGCTGGCGCGGGCCATGATCAACCCGGACACCGGGCTGCGCGCCCGTCCCGGCGCACCCGGCGCAGTCGCCGAGTGGTTCCATTCCGACAACCTGCCGGCGCTGGAAGCGGTTGGCGAGAATGGTGACCGCAGCGACCCGTACGACATTTTCTGACCCGTCGGCATGGGCAAGCAATCATTCAAGCGCGAAGCCAGCCAGCGCCTGCGCCAGGAGGTAGCCGCAGAGGCCGCGCGCATCATTGCGACCGAGGGCCAGCGCTCCTACCTGGCCGCCAAGCACAAGGCTGCAGCTAGGGTCGGTGTAGCCACCCGCGGCGGCCTGCCGTCCAATGCCGAAATCGAACGCGCTCTCAAGGAGTGGCAGTCCCTGTACGGCGGCAACGAGCATGCAGAACGGCTGCAGGTCATGCGCGCGGCCGCGCTCGAAGCCATGCTGTTTCTCGAGCCATTCCAGCCGCGCCTGGTCGGCCCGGTTCTGGAAGGCACGGCTGACGAGTATTCACGCGTGTGCCTGCACCTGTTTTCCGAAGATCCCGACGCGGTTGTGCGTTTCCTGATGGAACACGGCATCGAATTCGAGCAGGAGCGGCGCAGGATTCGCTGGCGCGACGGCAGCCACCGCGAGGTCGACGTACTGGTGGTAGAAGCCGGCGAGCAAACCGTGGAGATGACGCTGATGATCGGACGCGATGCCATCCACCCGCCGCCCAGCCCGATTGACGGCCAGCCGCTGCGCAGGATCGGGACGGCCGATCTGCGGGCCCTGATCAACAACGACTGACCCCTCGCCCTCGTTCAGACAGGGTTTACCCGTTCGCGCTATGCTGACTCTATGAAAAAGGTCGTCGCGCCGATTCTCAAGCTCTGCGTCATCGCGCTGATTGCGCTGACCGGCACGGCCTGCGTCACCTACCACCAGCCTCGCTATGGTGGAGACGGCGTCTACTTCGACCAGCCCCGCAGTCGTGCCCAAACGGTGGTCATCAGCGACCCGCTGCTCTACCCCTACTGGTCTCTGGATTACTTCTATTTCAGCCGCTTCTACCATCCCTACTCGGTCGTGGTGGCGCACCATGATCCCTGGTTCTATCCGTATCCAGGCTGGTACTATGGCTATCGTCCCGGCCCACGCAGCAGCTTCGCCTTCAGCGGCGGCTTTTATTACCCCTGGTACTCATTCGGGTTTGGCTATGCCAGTTACCAACCCTGGCGCCCGCACTACGTGTACTACCCGGTGCATGCCCCGCAGCGCCCGCCCGCGCATCGCGTTCGCGACATTGACGAGCGCCTGCGGGCGATCGATGCCCGCTACCGTGAACCGCAACTGGCCGGACCAGGAGAGCGCTCGCGCAACCTTCCGGTTCGCTCGGAAGCGATGACGCGCCATCGGATTGCCGAAGATCGCGCTGCCGCCAGCTCGCGTCGTCCGGCCGCGGCAACAGCGCCGCGCGCCAGCCCCCAGCGCAGACCAGAGTCGCGCCCGATTGCGACTCCGCGCAGTCGCTCTTCCAGAACACCAAGCCATCAGCCGACGCGAGCCCGGGAACCCAGCCGGTTGCAACGCCCGGAGCCCGCGCCGCCTCCGCGCAGCACAAGCTCGCCGCGGGCTCCGGAGTCTCGGCCCGCCCCGGTCCGCCAGTCCGCGCCACCCCCGCGCCGAAGCAGCACCCCCTCGGAACGCCAGGTTCGCGAGCGCGCGCCGCGCCGAGTCGACCGGGAGCGGTAAAGCTGGCTCCGGTGAGGGCCGGTTGCTACACTATCGCGCCATGAGGTATCCGGATTCTTTCGAGGTGATTGTCATCGGCGGCGGCCATGCCGGCACCGAGGCGGCGCTGGCCGCGGCGCGCGCGGGCGCGCGCACGCTCCTGGTCACCCACAGCATTGAAACGATTGGCCAGATGAGTTGCAACCCGGCGATCGGCGGAATCGGCAAGGGACACCTGACCCGTGAAGTTGACGCGCTGGGCGGCGTGATGGCGCAGGCCGCCGATCGGGCCGGCATTCAGTGGCGCACGCTCAATGCGCGCAAGGGGCCGGCCGTCCGGGCAACCCGCGCCCAGTGCGATCGCAGCCTCTACCGAACGGCTATTCGCCGCGCGGTGGAACAACAGCCCAACTTGAGTCTGTTCCAGCAGCCGGTCGATGACCTGCTGGTCGAAGGTGAGCAGGTGGTTGGCGTGCGCACCGCGATGGGCCTGGACTTCCACGCCCGAGCCGTGGTTCTGACCACCGGCACATTCCTCGGCGGGCGCATCCACATGGGCGAAACCCGCCTTGCCGGTGGCCGCGCCGGCGATGCGCCGGCCAATGCCCTGGCCGCGCGCCTGCGTGAGCTGCCACTGAATGTCGGGCGCCTGAAGACCGGCACCCCGCCGCGCCTGGACGGACGCAGTATCGATTTTTCCAACCTGACCGAACAGCCGGGCGACGAACCGCGACCAGTGTTTTCCTTTCTGGGCCAGCGTGATCACCACCCGCGCCAGGTACCCTGCTGGATCACCCGGACCTCGGAATCCACGCACGACCTGATCCGGGCCAACCTGCAGCGCTCACCCATGTACTCCGGGGCCATCGAAGGCACCGGACCGCGCTACTGCCCGTCGATTGAAGACAAGGTGGTGCGCTTTGCCGACAAGTCGTCCCACCAGATTTTTCTCGAGCCCGAAGGGCTGGGTGTCAACGAGTGGTATCCCAACGGGATTTCCACCAGCCTGCCCTTCGACGTCCAGATCGATCTGGTGCGTTCGATCCCCGGTCTGGAGCAGGCTCATATCACCCGCCCCGGCTATGCCATCGAATACGACTTCTTCGACCCGCGCGACCTCAAGCCCAGCCTCGAGACCCGCTGCATCGGCGGGCTGTATTTTGCCGGTCAGATCAACGGCACCACGGGCTACGAAGAAGCTGCCGCCCAAGGCCTGCTGGCCGGGCTCAACGCTGCCCGCCAGGCGGCCGGACTGGATGCGTGGACGCCGGGCCGCGACCAGGCCTACATCGGCGTCCTGGTGGACGACCTCATTACCCAGGGCGCCCCTGAGCCTTACCGCATGTTCACCAGCCGGGCCGAATTCCGCCTGCACCTGCGCGAGGATAACGCCGACCTGCGCCTGACCGAAACCGGCCGCGAGCTGGGCCTGATCGACGATCCACGCTGGGAGGCCTACTGCCGGCGCCGCGATGCCGTTGCCGCCGAACTGGAGCGGCTGCGCGGACTGCGCATCGGCGCGGAATCCGCCCGGGCCCGGGCTGCAACCGAAAGCCTGGGCATCAGGATCAGCAAGGACGTGACCGCAGAAGAACTGTTGCGGCGTCCGGAAGTGGACTATTCCCACCTCATGCAGGTCGAGGGCATTGGCCCGGGCGTGGAAACGGAAGACGTGGCCGAACAGGTCGCGATCCAGGTTCGCTACGCAGGCTACCTGCACCGCCAGCAGGCGGAAATCAACCGGCAGCGCCGCGCCGCCGACCAGACGATTCCGGCCGAATTCCGCTTCGAAACCGTCAAGGGCCTGTCGGCCGAGCTTACCGAAAAACTCGACCGCATCCGCCCCCACTCGATCGACCAGGCCAGCCGGATCCCCGGCATGACCCCGGCCGCCATCTCCCAGATCCTCGTCTACCTCAAACGCCACCGCTCGGCAGCTTGACTTGATTCTTAGGGCAGATCAACGCAGATAAACGCGGATAAAAAAAGCTTACAAAGATCGAAACCCGGCTCGGCATGGAATGCAGGAAAGGGGCTTTCTGCGCAGAGTCAAATACTCCTCAAAGCAAAAAATCCGCGTTCATCTGCGTTCATCTGCGGTTACAAGCATTTCAGTTCAGCGCGGCGGGACGTCCGACCAGGCCTCGCGATCGATCTTCAGATCGGCGAAATCGTCCGGGTTGAATACCGGCACTTTGCCGGCGCGCGACTGTTCGTCGTAATCGCGCATCAGCCGGAAGCAGACCTTGAGCATCAAGGCCAGGGCGAGCAGATTGACCAGTGCCAGCAGGGCCATGGTCAGGTCGGCAAAACTGAAGATCGTTTCCAGGTTCTGCATCGAGCCCCACAGGATCAGCACCAGCATCAGCACGCGAAAGACGATGAACAGCACCCGATTGCCCGGATCCATCCAGTGGGTTGCGTTTTCGCCCAGGTAGAAGTTGTACAGGATGGAACTGAAGGCGAACAGCATCAGGACGACGCTGACGAAGGTCTGACCCCAGGGCCCGACGTGCTGGGCCAGGGCCAGCTGGGTCAGGACCACGCCGTTGTCGACCGTACCCATGGTGTGCATGCCGGCCATCAGGATGATGAAGGCAGTGGCCGTACAGATGATGGCGGTGTCGATGAACACGCTGAACGACTGGACGATACCCTGGTTGACCGGGTGCGGCACGTAGGCCACCGCGGCCACGTTGGGGGCGCTGCCCAGACCGGCCTCGTTGGAAAACAGTCCCCTGCGGACCCCGTGCATGATGGCCGCGCCGATGCCGCCGCCGACGGCAGGCTCCAGGCCAAAGGCGCTGTTGACGATCAGCCCGAGCACGGCCGGAATCTGGCCGGCATTGACCACGATCACGAACAGCGCCACGGCGATGTAGAGCACGGCCATGACCGGCACGATGACCTCGGTGACGCGCGAGATGCGCTGCACGCCGCCGAAAATGGTCACCCCGATGACCGCGGTCAGAACAACCCCGGTCACCCAGGTGGGGATGCCGAAGGCCTCGTTGAGGGACGACGAGGCAGTGAAAGACTGCAAGGCGACGAAGGCCAGGCCGAAGGTGACCAGCAGCAGCAGGGTGAACACCATGCCGAGGCCGCGACTGCCCAGGCCGCGTTCGATGTAATACATGGGTCCGCCGCGAAACGTGCCGGTTTTTTCGTCCCGGGTCTTGTAGGCCTGGGCCAGCGAACACTCGAAAAAGCTGGTCGCCATGCCGATCAGACCGACCACCCACATCCAGAAAATGGCGCCGGGACCGCCCAGGGTGATGGCCACCGCCACCCCGGCGATGTTGCCGGCGCCAACGCGACCGGCCACGCTCAAAGTCAGCGCCTGGAAAGACGACACCTGGCCGGGATGATGGCGAAACGCCTGGCCCAGAACCCGAAACATTTCGCCGAAGTAACGCAGCTGGACGAATCGGGAGCCGATGGTGAAGATCAGGCCGATCGCGATCAACACCGCAATCAGCACATACGACCAGAGAAAATCGGTGACGGTAACTAGCATGGCAGAGACGCTCCGCTAAGGGCGGTTACGGGATGGCATCGGCCGGCTCTCCGCGCAATCGCTGGAAGAAGCGGCGCCGGTCCTGTTCGGTGACCCGGCGGGGGGTAGTGTACTCGGCCGCCGAATCCGGGTCAGGATCGATCAGGATTCCCCACAACGGGCGCTGGCTGGCCGGATCGATGGCGTAACGGAAATCGCCAACGAACAGCCTGTCGTTTTCGTCCAGGGCCGGGTAGCGGAACAGCCAGCCGGTCGAAAAATGGTCGAAACGGAGCAAATCGTTTCCGGCGCGCGTATCGGGATCCACGTCATCGACACGGAAACGCGGCACCGACCCGCCGGGGTAGATGACGGCCTGCGTCCACGGCAAGGTCCGGATCGCGACCAGGTGCAGATTCCGGCCGTCATCGACCAGGGCCCGCCACAACACCAGGTTGGCAAAAGCCGGCTTGGCAACCCGACGCTCGACGGCAAGCTCCTGTTCTGCTGCCCAGTGGGTCAGAATCGTCTCCGCGCGCTGGTTCTGCCAGGCGCCGAAGGCCATGTAGAGCACCATCCACGCCAGGCCGGCAAAGACCCAGCGATGACTGCGGCGCCAAAGGGCAACAGCGAGCAGCCCGGCCAGCGGCAGCGAATACAGCGGATCGACCACGCTGATCCAGTTCCAGGCCACGCGCACATCGCTGAACGGCCACCACAGATGGGTGCCGTAGGAGGTACAGGCGTCGAGCAAGGGATGGGCAATGTAGCCGAGCAGGCACCACAGGTACAGCCGCGCAAACGACACCGAACGTTTCAGGAACGGCCACAGCAGCAGGGCCACGGCCAGGCTGCCGATCGGCGCAAAAGCGAACGAATGGGTGAACTGGCGATGATACTCGATGTACAGCAGCGAATCGTCCGAAGACCGGATCAGGCTATCGAGGTCAGCGACCATTCCGCTGCTCGCCCCGGACAGGGCGGCGACGCGCATTTGCTCACGACGCGCGGCCGGGAGCGCCCAGAGGGCGCCGAACAATCCGTGGGTGACAGGATCCATGAATCCGTTATGCTTGGTCCAGCGATTGACCCGATAGTGTACTCAAGCCTGCCTCATGCACCGCTATTCAATTCAACTGATTCTGGCCTTGCTGCTGCTGGCCGGTTGTGCCGGCGAGCGGCAAGCCTTCGCGGCCGATTGCGACCCGGTGCGTGAATCCGGGGTTTCCCTGGGCCTGGAAGGTCAGTCGACGGCACCCGGAACAATTCCTGAGCACTGCGAGCCGGCGTTCGAAGAAGGCTTGAGCGAGGGCCTGGAGCAGTACTGCCGACCACAGGCCGGCTTCGACCGCGCTCTGGGCGGACAAGAGGATCTCGGTCCGTGCGAGACCCGGGAGTTCCGGATCGAGTTCCAGCTCGGCCGACAGATTCGGCTGCTGCGCGCAGAACGCAACGCCCTGGCAGAAGCTTCGGCCGAAGCGCTCGATCCGATGCGCCTGCGCATCGTCGAGCGCGAACTGTCCCAGATCGAAGGGGTTGCCCGGATTCGGAGCCTGCTTCCGGCCGACGCCACGGCCGATCAATGAACCTCTCCGCCACTGCTGCGGGTGGTCCATCGGAGGTTCGAAACCAGCAGCCCTGCCCGCGACAGGGTCAAGCACTGGGCCGAAATCAGGACGCTGCCGTGCCCGGGTCCTGCAGCGCCCGGAGCGCCGTCTTCCACGGCAGCAACGCGTTGCGCCGGCGGGCCGGAAACGCCCCCACCGGCCGAAGCTGGTTGAGTTCGCCAAGCTCCTCGTCCGGCTCGGCAGCAGGATTTTCCAGCAGCACCCGGAACCGCTCCAGGCCGCTGCCGACCTCATCGACCGGACGGCCCTGCAGCCACTCGGTCAGCATCGAGGCTGCCGCCTGGGTCACGGCACACGCCTGCCCGGAAAACGCCGCTTCCCGGACCCTGCCGTCGATGACGGCAAGCTCGATCAGCAGGTCGTCGCCGCACGACGCGTCGTGACCGCGGGCCCGGTGGGTGGCAGAGGCCAGCCTCTTGCGGTTGCGCGGTTGGCGGTTATGCTCGAGGATGATGCCCTGATACAGCTTTGCAAGTGCCATGGTGGCGAATTCTAGCAGTCCGAAAAATCAACCGGAGCAATTGGCCCGAGCCGGCCGGCGTCTGATCATGGGTGTGGTGGCGGCACTGCTGCTGTCGGCCTGCGCCGGCGTCGTTACCCGCCCCGATCCGGAAGCGGATCTCGACACCCGAGCGGTGATGCTGCTCGATCACGGTCGCCACTCCAGCCTGGTGCTCACACGCGCCGACCAGTCCATGGTCCGCTACCTGTACGGCGACTGGCGCTGGTACGCCGAACGCGACACCGGCTTTCTGCGCGCCTTTCCCACCCTGTTTGCGCCCACCCGATCGGCCCTGGGCCGGCGCCAGCTGGCCGCCCCGGCCACCGAGGCCAGCCTGCGCCGCCAGATTCCGGTGTACATTCAGGCCGTTCATGGCTTTGCCGTAGCCAGTGAAAGAATCGACCGACTGGACCGGCGTCTGGACGAGCATTTCGCCGATCACATCGAAAAAAGCCTGTTCAACGACTACTACGACCTGGAGTTCGTGCCCGGCCCGCGACCCTACACCTTGTTCGACAACTCCAACCACGTCGTGGCCGACTGGCTGGAGGAACTGGGGGTCGATGTGAGAGGAAGCCCGATCTTCGGGCACTGGCGGGTTGAAAACGATTCCCGGTAACGAAAGCTACCAGGAGCGCGATCAGACCAGCATCGCGCGGGCCTGTTCCAGCCCGTGCAGGAACACGTCGATCTCGGAGTGAAGATTGTAGGCAGCGAAGGAAATCCGGGCCGTGGCCGGCACCCCGAAAAACTGCATCACCGGCATTGCGCAGTGATGACCGGTTCTGAGCGCGACGCCATGGTGATCGATGATGGTGCCAAGATCGTTGGGATGAACACCGTCCAGGGTGAACGAGATGACCGGACCCTTCTCCGCGGCCCGGCCAATGATGGTCAGGCCGTCGATTTGCTCCATTCGGGCCGTGGCCAGTTCAAGCAGTTTCTGCTCGTGCGCCTTCATTCGCTCCACGCCGATCTCTTCAAGCCACTGGATGGCGGCTCCGAGACCGATCGCACCAGCGATGTTCGGCGTTCCGGCCTCGAATCGATGCGGTATGTCGTTGTAGGTCGTGCCTTCGAAGCTGACCCACTGAATCATCTCGCCGCCACCTTGCCACGGCGGCATGGTCTCGAGGATGGACTCGCGCGCCCACAGGGCGCCGATCCCGGTTGGGCCATACATCTTGTGGGCCGACAGGCAATAGAAATCACAGCCCAGGGCCTGCACATCGATGCGCTCATGCGGCGTTGCCTGGGCGCCGTCGACCAGTACCGGAACATCAAACGCGCGCGCCAGTCGACAGATTTCGGCGACCGGGTTGACCGTGCCCAGTGCGTTGGAGACGTGCACCACCCCGATCAGGCGGGTTCGCTCGCCAATCATCCCGGCCAGTTCGTCGATCAGCAACTCACCGCTGCGGTTGATCGGCGCGACCTTGAGGACCGCTCCGGTCTGCTCGCACAGCATCTGCCACGGAACGATGTTGGCGTGATGCTCCATGTGCGTAATCAGAATCTCGTCGCCTGGCTGCAGGCGCGGCCGCGCGAAACTGTTGGCCACCAGGTTGATCGCCTCCGTAGTACCCCGGGTAAAGACGATTTCCCGATCGGAGCTTGCGTTGAGCAGGCGTGCCACCGCCCGGCGCGAGTCCTCGAAAGCCTCGGAGGCTTCAACGGAAAGCTGGTGAACACCGCGATGCACGTTGGCGTTGTAGCGCCGATAGAAGTCGTCCATGGCGTCGATCACGGCCAGCGGCCGCTGAACGGTCGCGGCGTTGTCGAAATACACCAGCGGCTTGCCGTGGACTTCGCGCGCCAGAACCGGAAACTGCTCGCGCAGTTGCATCACGTCGAGCTGCTCGCGAACGACCGACTTCACGGTGTCAATGGGCATGGGTTCAGCCACGGCCTCTAAAGAACCGTCTCGAGTTCAGCGGTCAGCCAGTCCCGCAGCGCTTCCGGCTCGGCATTTTCCAGCGGGGCGGCGGCGAAACCGTATTTGAGCAGTGCCATCGCCTGGTCGACCGGCAGGCCGCGCGTGCGCAGGTAAAACAGGGCCGAGTCTTCGAGCTGGCCGATGGTTGCGCCATGGCTGGCGGTGACCTCTTCGGCATAGATTTCCAGCTCGGGCTTGATGTTGATCCGCGCGCTCTCGCTGAGCAGCAGGTTGGCCGTGTTGAGATCGGAATGGCTGTCGTCAGCGCCGCGCTGGATGTGGATGCGGCCGTTGAACACGCCCACGCCGGTGCCGTCGGCCATGATGCGAAACGATTCTCGGCTGTTGGTATGCCCGACCTCGTGGTCGATGGCGGTATGCCAGTCCACGTGCTGCTTGCTGTCGATGAAGGCGACCCCGTCGATCTCGCCGTTGGCGCCGGCCTCCAGCAGGTGCACGCTGAGATCCTGGCGCACCAGGCGGCCACCCAGATCCAGGGCGTGGCAGCGGTAGTCGGCGTCGGCCGAAACCGTCACGCGGGTACGCTGGACCCAGATCGAATCGGCGTTGCGGCGCTGAATCACGTGGCGCAATTTCGACCCCCGCGCCAGAGCGATATCCTCGACGATGTTGATCAGGCCCGCGCCGCGATCGGCTTGCTGTTCGATCAGCACCGCCTCGACGCCGGCAGCAAGCTCGATCTGAAGGCGTGGATGCACACTTGCAGCAAAATCGCTCGAGCTGGTCATGGCCAGAACCAGCGGGCGCTCCAGGGTGGCATCGATGACCAGCCGCCAGGCCTGCTCGAACCGGGCCAGGTTGAGCCAGGCCATCGCGCCGGCCCGGTCACCGTAGTCGAGATTGATCAGATCGGCCGGGGCCATCGGTTCCAGCCGCACGCCGGCCGGCAGATTCAACCGATCCGGATCGATCAGGCCATTGGCCATGGGAATGACGTCGGCCTCGAACGGCAGTGTGGCAGGCTGTCCAGCCTCGGACGGCCCGGTTGCGGACAACTCGCGTTTCTCGAGTACCCGCAGGGAGGTGTACTTCCAGGCCTCGGTTTTCAGATCCGGAAAGCCGTACTGCATCAGACGCTGATGCGCCCGGCGGCGGATGTCGCCGTAGCGATCGTCGGCCAGTTCGGACTCCGGCGCGAGCTTGTTCAGGATGGCACTCATGCTCAGGCCTCGCTTTCGGCTTCCAGGAAGGAATAGCCCTCGGCTTCGAGGCGTTCGGACAGTTCCTGACCACCGCTTTCCACAATGCGTCCGTCGGACAACACGTGGACGTGATCCGGGGCCAGGTAGTCCAGCAGGCGCTGATAGTGGGTAATGACAACGAACGAGCGCTGGGCATTGCGCTGGGCGTTGATGCCTTCGGCCACCAGCTTGAGTGCATCGATGTCCAGGCCGGAGTCGGTTTCGTCCAGCACCGCCAGCTTTGGCTGCAGCACGGCCATCTGGACGATCTCGTTGCGCTTTTTCTCGCCGCCGGAAAAGCCTTCGTTGACCGCTCGTTTGAGCAGCGCCTCGTCCATCTTGAGGCTGTTGAGCGACTCACGCACGGTCTTCAGGAACGTAATGGAGTCGATCTCCTCCTCGCCGCGCGCCTTGCGCTGCGCGTTCAGGGCCGAGCGGAGAAAATAGGCGTTGTTCACGCCGGGAATTTCGACCGGATACTGAAACGCCAGAAACAGGCCCGCGGCAGCGCGCTCCTCCGGCTCCAGCTCGGTCAGGTCCTGACCTTCGAATTCGATACTGCCTGCGGTGATTTCATAGCCTTCCCGTCCGGCCAGCGCGTACCCCAGGGTGGACTTCCCGGAGCCGTTCGGCCCCATGATGGCGTGCAACTCGCCTGAACCCACTTCGAGGTCCAGACCCTTGATGATTTCCGTGTCGCCGATGGCGACGTGAAGATTGTTGATTTTCAGCATAGTCTTTCCGTATTGAATTGGTGCGTAATTCAGGGTTTAAGGGTTCAGGTTTAAGGGTTAAGGGTCCAGGTTGGCTCTGATCTGCATTTCCTGAACCCTTAAACCTGAACCCTTAAACCTGTTTTTCTACCCCACCGCTCCTTCCAGCGAGATTTCGAGCAGCGCCTTGGCCTCTACCGCGAATTCCATCGGCAGCTCCTTGAACACTTCCTTGCAGAAGCCGTCGACGATCATCGCCACTGCATCCTCTTCGCCCAGACCGCGTGCGCGGCAGTAAAACAGCTGGTCGTCGCCGATGCGCGAGGTGGTTGCTTCGTGTTCGATCTTGGCCGTGGCGTTGGACGACTCGATGTAGGGGAAGGTGTGCGCGCCGCAGGTCTTGCCGATCAGCAAGCTGTCGCACTGGGTGTAGTTGCGCGCGTTGTCGGCGCGCCTGGCCATGCGCACCAGGCCGCGATAGCTGTTGTTGCTCTTGCCGGCCGAAATCCCCTTCGAGATCACCTTGCTGGTGGTGTTTTTTCCCAGGTGGATCATCTTGGTGCCGGTATCGGCCTGCTGGTGGTTGTGGGTCAGCGCGACCGAGTAGAACTCGCCGGCCGAGCGGTCGCCCCTGAGAATGCAGGACGGATACTTCCAGGTGATCGCCGACCCGGTCTCGACCTGGGTCCAGGAAATGCGCGAGTCATCGCCGCGGCAATCGCCGCGCTTGGTCACGAAATTGTAGATACCGCCCTTGCCGTTTTCGTCGCCCGGGTACCAGTTCTGCACCGTGGAATACTTGATCTGGGCCTTTTCCAGGGCCACCAGTTCAACGACCGCGGCATGGAGCTGGTTCTCGTCGCGCATCGGCGCGGTGCAGCCTTCCAGGTAACTGACGTGACTGCCCGGCTCGGCAATGATCAGCGTGCGCTCGAACTGGCCGGTGTCGCGCGCGTTGATGCGGAAGTAGGTCGACAGCTCCATCGGGCAACGCGTACCTTTTGGAATGTAGACGAACGAGCCATCGGAAAAGACGGCCGAGTTCAACGCGGCGAAGTAGTTGTCGGTGTACGGCACGACCGATCCGAGGTATTCACGGATCAACTCGGGATGGTCCTGCACCGCCTCGGAGAAGCTGCAGAAGATCACGCCGGCTTCCTTGAGTTCCTTCTGGAAGGTGGTGCCGACCGAAACCGAGTCGAACACGGCATCGACCGCAACACCGGCCAGGCGGGCGCGCTCGTGCAGCGGCACACCGAGCTTGTCGAAGGTCTCGAGCAGCTTGGGATCGACATCGTCGAGGCTCTTGGGCCGATTTTTCTGCTTGGGCGCGGCGTAATAGTGAATCTTCTGGAAATCGATCCCCGGAATCTTCAGATGGGCCCAGTTCGGACCGGTCATCGTCTGCCAGTGGTGGAATGCTTTCAGCCTCCACTCCAGCATCCAGACCGGCTCGTTCTTCTTGGCCGAGATCATGGCGATCACTTCCTCGTCGAGACCGGCCCGAATCTGATCGGACTCGATGTCGGTGAAAAAGCCTGCCTTGTAGCGCTGCTGAATGACCTTCTCGACTTGCTGCGTTGTCTGATTCATAAATGCCTTCCAAATCCTGTTTACACAATCTTGAACGTGGCCAGCGTCCGCTTGACGATCGGATCGGGCACCGGTGGTGCCTGATACAGATCCGCCAGGCTGAGCTGCTCCAGAGCGGACTCCACCGCCAGCCCGATGCGCTGCCAGTTTCCGCGCAGAGTGCACTGCGATTCGTGCGAGCACAGACCCGGCTCCAGGCTGCACTCGGTCAAAGCGATCGGACCTTCCATGGCCCGGACGATGTCGGCAACCGAAATGTCTTCCGGCAGATGGTTCAGGCGATAACCGCCGTTGACGCCGCGGATGGATCGCACCAGCCCCGACTTGGCCAGCGTCTTGAGCACCTTGGCCGCCGTTGGCAGTTCCAGGCGCGTATCCTCGGCCAGCTGGCTTGCCGACACGCAGTCCTGGTCGCGCCGGGCCAGCGCCGCCATCAGTACCGAAGCGTAGTCGGTCAATTTGCTGATTCTCAGCATTTGCCTGTTTCCCGACCCGGCTTCCGGCGCCCTGAGCAGGCGTGCATTCGGAATCTCCGGGTCTGTGTGAACAACGGATTGTATTATGCGTTCAGACCGTGAATGAAACAAGACCAATTTGGTATGGATTCGGCATGACTGAGCATCGCCCACTGGCCGATCGGCTGCGGCCACACCGCCTGGACCAGGTGGTCGGGCAGGATCATCTGCTCGGTCCCGAGGGCCCGCTCGGCACAATGATCGGGGCCGGTCGTCTGAACTCCCTGGTGTTCTGGGGGCCGCCGGGAACCGGCAAAACCACCCTGGCCCGGCTCCTGGCCGGCTCCGTAGACCTTCATTTCGAAGCGATTTCGGCCATCTTTTCCGGCGTGGCCGATCTGCGCAAGGTGTTCGACCGGGCACGAGAGCGACGTGCCGACGGCGAAGGAACGCTGCTGTTCGTCGACGAGATTCACCGCTTCAACCGGGCCCAGCAGGACAGCTTTTTGCCGGTGGTCGAAGACGGCACCATCCTCCTGTTCGGGGCAACCACCGAAAATCCCTCGTTCGAACTCAACGGCGCGCTGTTGTCGCGTCTGCAGGTCGTGGTCCTCAAGCGCCTCGACGAAGCGGCCCTGGACACCCTGCTCGAACGCGCCGAAACCGAACTGGGACGGACGCTTCCGCTGACCGCCGACGCCCGCCAGCTTCTTCTCACCCTGGCCGACGGCGACGGACGCTACCTGCTCAATGCCGCCGAACAGATCGCTGCCGCGAATCTTGAATTGGTCGAGCCGCAGGCCCTTCTGCACCTGGTCCAGCGACGCTCCCCGGCCCATGACAAGGACCGCGAAGGCCACTTCAACCTGATTTCGGCCCTGCACAAGTCGCTGCGCGGCTCGGACGCCGACGCGGCCCTGTACTGGCTGGCGCGAATGCTGACCGGCGGCGAGGACCCGCTCTATGTCGCCCGGCGCCTGGTCCGATTCGCCAGCGAAGACATCGGCCTGGCCGACCCTGCGGCCCTGGACCAGGCGCTGGCGGCGCGCGAAACCTACCATCTGCTTGGCTCGCCCGAAGGCGAACTGGCCCTGGCCCAGGCGGTGATCTACCTGGCCACCGCACCGAAGTCCAACGCCGTCTACCGGGCCTGGAAGCGCGCCCAAGCGAGCGCAAACAAGAACGGATCACTGATGCCGCCGCCCCACATCCTCAATGCCCCGACCCGACTGATGTCCGATCTGGGCTACGGACGCGGCTATGCCTACGATCACGATACCGAGGCCGGTTTCTCGGGTCAGAATTATTTTCCCGATGAACTGCCCCGTGAACGCTACTATGAGCCGGTCGAACGGGGCTTCGAGCGCGAAATCAACAAGCGCCTGGCTTACTGGGAGAGGCTGCGCAAGCAGTCGGACTGAAACAACCCAGGCCCGGGTTGTCAGGTGAGCAACGCAGTACGTATCGACAGCAGCCGATACTTGCAGTACGGTTGCGTTCTTGACCCCGTCAGACCGACTCTACATGCACAGCGGCGACTTCTCGTTCAGCCTGAACATGTCGGCCAACCAGGCGCAGCCGGCCCGGCGCTGCATCGCCCGCCCGTTCGAGGCTCACCCGGTCGGCGACGAAGCGCTGATTCTGGCGGCCGGGGACGAGGCCAGCGTGCGCGCGCCGCTGTTCTACGCCCGCATGCTCGGCCAGCTTGGCCAGTTCCGCACCGTGGACGCGCACACCGATGCCGTGGTCCAGGCCTTCGGCCTGCCCGCCGAGCAACGCGGCGCCGTCCGGCAAGCCCTTGCCGGCCTGATCGAACGCGATCTGTTGCGCGACGAACAGCAAGTCCTGGACAGGCTCGAGGCGGTCGATAAGCCCGCGCCGGGAGACGATCAGCCCATTCGCACCTTGTGCATCCGCACCTGCGACCGGCCGCGAGAGCTCGAACAACTGCTGACCAGCCTCCGGCGCCGGTGTTTCCAGTCGGGCCTGGAGCGTGTCCTGGTGCTCGACGATGCCCAAGACGGCCAGGCCGCCATGCGCTCGGCCAGGGTCCTGGAGCAGGCCGATCTCCCGGCCGGAATCGATCGTTTTCACATCGATCGGGCGGCGCGGGCGCGACTGACCCGGCGCATGGCCGAAGCCGCCGGCAGCGATCCTGAGCAACTGGCCTGGCTGATCGAAGGAGATCGAGGCGACAAACAGCCAAGCTACGGCGCCAACCTCAATCTCGCCGTTTTGCTGACCGCCGGCGAGCGCTTCGCCATGATCGACGACGATGCCCGCCTCGACCCGTTCGTACTGGAGCCGCCCGGCCCGGGTTTGAGCCTGCGCAGCGAACACGACTTCCGGGTCCACTTCCCCGATCCGGATCGCTCGGAAACAGAACAGTTCCAGGCCCTGGACCGGGATCCGCTGGCCGAACACGCAGCCCTGCTCGGCCAGTCGGTTGCCCGGATCGCGTCACGCCATGGACTCCAGGACGGGCGTCTTCTGGGCGGCCTGTCGCCGCAGATGATCCATGAGTTCAGCGCCCGTCCGCGGGTGCGCCTGACCACCAACGGCACCCTCGGCGACGCCGGCACCGGCAGCATGCTGTGGCAGTACGCTTTGCCGCCCCAGGAGCTGGCCCCCTGGCTGAGCGGGCCCGAGCAGTATCGTCGCCTGGCCTTCGGCCGGCGCGTGGCCCGCAGCACCACCGAGACCCAGATCGCCTCGTCGGTCAGCCTGATGACCACCACATTGACCGGGATCGACAACCGCGAGTTGCTGCTGCCGGTGACCGCCAGGGGGCGCGGCGAGGATCTGATGTTCGGCGCGACCATCCGCTTTCTCTACCCCGGCACCCCCTGTGCCGCCCTGCCCTGGATGCTGCCCCATCGCATCGAAACCAGGCGGCGCTGGCGGCGCGAGGATCTTGCCCGGGCCCGCTCGACCGGACTGGCCGCCTACCTGTCCGACCGCATCGAGCGCTTCGCCGAGACCCGGCTGCCGGACGACCCCGTCGCTCGCAGCGGCGTCCTGGCCGAGTGGTTGAAAGGCCTGGGCCAGACCGGTGAGGACAAGCTGGTCATCGACCTGCGACGTCACCTGCTGGAACGGCGCGCAGGCGCCGCGGCCCGGACCAGCCGGACCCTGGCTGGGCTGAATCCGCCGGACTGGCTGAAAACCGACTTCACCGCCCTGATCGACCGCAACCGCGCGATCGGCCCCGAAGACAGCGCCGGGCTGTCGCGCCTGGCCCCTGCCGTGTGCGCCTTCGCCGCCGCTTACGGGACGGCCCTGGACAGTTGGGTCCAGACCTGGCAATGGGCAGCAGGGCAGGATCCGCAACAACTGCTGGGGGAATCGATATGAGCGCGCCGACTCGCAGGGAAGAGGCGCTGGAATGGGCGCTCGGCCAGCTCGGCTGGACGCAATGGAGCAGTAAGACCGTGTCCTCGGATGCCAGCTTCCGCAGTTATTATCGAATCGGCAGCGGTGCCGATCGGTTCATCATCATGGACGCGCCACCCGAGCACGAGCCGGTCCAACCCTTCCTGGATATCGGTGCGCGCCTGCGGACAGCCGGGCTGCACGCGCCGCGGGTGCTGGCCGCTGATCCGGCTCGAGGATTCCTGTTGCTCGAAGACCTTGGTTCGCGCCCTTACCATCTCGTCCTCGACCCGGCCAATGCCGACGAATTGTTCGACGATGCGCTGCAGGCCCTCCGGGTCATGCAGAGCCGGGTCGAGACCGAAGGATTGCCGGCCTACGATGCCGCTCGCCTGCTGCAGGAACTGGCCCTGTTCCCCGACTGGTTTCTGCGCTGCCACTGGCGGATCGAGCCCACCGACGCGGAGCTCGACGACTGGGACCTGCTGTGCGCGCTGCTCATTCGCTGGGCCCTGGATCAGGCCCAGGTCTTCTGCCACCGCGACTACATGCCGCGCAATCTCATGGTCAGCACACCCAACCCCGGCATCATCGATTTTCAGGACGCCGTACTCGGGCCGATCAGCTACGACCCGGTCTGCCTGTTCCGCGACGCCTTCCTGAGCTGGCCGAGCGAGCGCGTCGATGCCTGGCTGGAGAGCTACCGGGTGCGGGGCCTGGCGGCTGGACTGCCGCTGCCGGAATCTTCCGATCTGTGGCGGCGGACCTGCGACCTGATGGGTGTCCAGCGCCATCTCAAGGTCATCGGCATTTTCGCCCGCATCCGCTACCGTGACCGCAAACCGGAATACCTGGACGACGTGCCCCGCTTTTTTGCCTACCTCGATGCCGCCATCGCGCGCAATCCGGAACTGGCCCCGCTGGAACGCCTGATCGCCGCCTGGAAGGGCCGCAGGCAGCTGGCGCAGTGAAAGCCATGATCCTGGCCGCCGGCCGCGGCGAGCGTTTGCGGCCGCTGACCGACCGGATGCCGAAGCCGCTGATCGAGGTCGGCGGCAAGGCATTGATTGTCCGCCACCTCGAAGCCCTGGCCGGGGCCGGCTTCGACCGGGTCGTGGTCAACCTGGCCTGGCTGGGCGAGCAGATCGAACAAACCCTCGGCGACGGCTCGCGTTTCGGTCTTTCGATCGCCTACTCACAAGAGCCGCCCGACGCACTGGAAACCGCCGGCGGCATCGTCCAGGCCCTGCCGTTGCTGGGCGATGCCCCCTTTCTGATGATCAGCGGCGACGTGCTGTGCGACTATCCGCTGGCGCGCCTGCGCAACCGGCCGCACCAGGCTCAGGGCCACCTGGTGATGGTCGACAACCCCGACCATCACCCGGACGGCGATTTCGCCATCGACGCCGACCAGCGCCTGGTTCACGGACGGTCGACCCAGACCTTCAGCGGCATCGCGGTCCTCGATCCGGTCTTGTTCGCCGAACTGCCTCCGGGCCGCCGGCCGCTGCGCCCGGTCTTTGAGCAGGCGATCGCACTGGGCCGGCTGACCGGCGAACACTACAGCGGCTTCTGGTCCGATATCGGGACGCCGGAGCGACTGTCGGACGCCCAACGCCGCTTGCTGGCCGGTGAAGATCGCGTTGCGACGGCCGACCGCAAACGGCTACACTCTTAGCTGATTTCCAAGGAAAACACCATGACGATCAGCATCGGGATCATCAAGGAGTCTGCGGCCGGCGAGCGGCGCGTAGCGCTGGATCCGCCGACCGCGGCCAAGCTGGCCCAGGCCGGGCACAAGATTTTCGTAGAAAGCGGGGCCGGCACCGAAGCCGGCCACCCGGACGATTCCTGGGGCGATGCCGAGATCGTGGCCGATGCCCAGGCGCTGGCCGAAAAGTGCCAGGTGCTGCTGACCGTGCGCCGTCCGTCCAGCGACGTGCTGGCGGCCTTGGCGAAGGAAACCATCGTCATCGGTGCGCTGGCGCCCTACAGCGACTTCGAGGAACTGGCAGCCGCCGCCGAAGCCGGCGTATCGCTGATCAGCATGGAGCTGGTGCCTCGCATCACCCGCGCCCAGGCCATGGACATCCTGTCTTCCCAGGCCACGGTGGCCGGCTACAAGGCCGTGATCATCGCCGCCGATATCGCCCCGCGCCTGTTCCCCATGCTGACCACTGCCGCCGGCACGCTCAGGCCCGCCAAGGCCGTGGTCATCGGCGCCGGCGTGGCCGGGCTGCAGGCGATTGCCACGGCCCGGCGCCTGGGTGCCCAGGTCGAGGCCTACGACATCCGCGCTGCCGCGCGCGAGCAGGTCGAGTCGCTGGGCGCGAAGATGATCGACACCGGGGTGGATGCCGAAAGCGAAGGCGGCTACGCACGCGAGTTGACCGACGATGAGCGCGCCCAGCAGGCCCAAGCCCTGGCCAAGCACCTGGCCCGGGCCGACATCGTCATTTCCACCGCCGCCATTCCGGGCCGGCCGGCGCCGAAGATCATTACCGAGGCCATGGTCAAGGACATGAAGCCCGGCAGCGTGATCGTCGACATCGCCGCCGAGACCGGCGGCAACTGCGAACTGACCCGGGCCGGGGAAGTTGTCAGCGTCGGCGGTGTCTTGATCGCCGGACCGACCAACCTGCCCTCCAAGGCCCCACTGCACGCCTCGGAGATGTACGCCAAGAACGTCAGCAACCTGCTCGCCCTGATGATCAAGGACGGCGAGCTGGTGGTCGATACCGAAGACGAAGTCATCGCCGGCTGCCTGCTGTCGCACGGCGGCGCGGTCGTGCACGAGAAATTCAAGAGTTGATCAAACCGCAGATGAACGCGGATGAACGCAGATGGTAATGATCAAGAAGTCCATTGATGTCCTTGGTAACGGCGGCGCAAGCTCAAGCGTCCCGGATCCCCACGATCCGATTTTGCCTCTCATCCGCGTTCATCTGCGTTCATCCGCGGTTCAAACCACTTAAAAAAATCGGGAGAAACCATGGAAGGCTGGATTGCACTGTACATCTTCATGCTGGCGGCGTTTACCGGAATCGAGATCATCCGCCGGGTGCCGGCCATTCTGCATACGCCGTTGATGTCGGGTTCGAACTTCATCCACGGCATCGTGGTGGTCGGCGGCATGGTTGTGCTGGGGATGGCCGATACCACGGCCGAGATCATCGTCGGCTTCATCGCGGTGTTCCTGGGCGCCGGCAACGCCGTCGGCGGGTACGTAGTGACCGATCGCATGCTGGAGATGTTCAAGTCTTCAGACAAGACCAAAAAGGAATAAGCCTTCATGATTCCCGGACTCGAACTAATCGTCTCCGCGGCCTATTTCGCCGCCGCGGTCATGTTCATCTACGGCCTGAAGGGCATGAGCTCACCGGTCACCGCCCGCCAGGGCATGATCTGGGCCGGCATCGCCATGCTGCTGGCGGTCGTGGTCACTTTCTTCCATCCCAAGGTCGAAGGCAACTACTTGCTGATGATCATCGCACTGGTCTCGGCCTCGGGTCTGGCGTGGTGGTGGGCGCGGATCGTCGCCATGACCGACATGCCGCAGATGATCGCACTCTACAACGGCATGGGCGGGGGCTCGGCGGCGGCCATTGCCGGCGTCGAGCTGCTCAAGGTCCACTCCGGCCAGGCGCAGCTGCTGCCGACCACCCTCATGGTCGCCGCCTTCGGCGCCATCATCGGCTCGATCGCCTTCTCCGGTTCGCTGGTCGCTTTCGCCAAGCTGCAGGGCTGGATGAAGAAAACCTGGCGCTTTCCCAGCCAGCAACTGATCAATCTGATTGTTTTCGGCATCACCGTATTGCTCGGGCTGATCATCTTCTTCGTCGGCCCCAACCCCTTCCTGCTGGTGCTGTTCTTCGCCTTCGCCCTGACCGCAGGCATTCTGATCACCATCCCGATCGGCGGCGCCGACATGCCGGTCATCATTTCTCTTTACAACGCCCTGACCGGCGTGGCCGTGGGGCTGAAAGGCTATGTCCTGGAAATCCCGGCGCTGATGATCGCCGGCATCGTGGTCGGCGCGGCCGGCACCCTGCTGACCCAGCTGATGGCCAAGGCGATGAATCGCTCGCTCGGCAACGTGCTGTTCGCCGGCTTCGGCAAGGCCGACGAGGACGCCGTATCCGGCGAGGCATCCGGCGAGATGCGGTCGATCGACGCGACCGACGCGGCGATTCAGATGGCGTATGCCGAAAAAGTCATCATCGTGCCGGGCTACGGCCTGGCCGTCGCCCAGGCCCAGCACAAGTTATGGGAAGTGACCCAGCTGCTGCTGAGCCGCGGCGTGAAAGTCAGCTTCGCCATCCACCCGGTGGCCGGCCGCATGCCCGGCCACATGAACGTGCTGCTGGCCGAGGCCGGGGTGGATTACGAGATGATCCACGACCTCGAAGACATCAACGCCCAGTTCCCGACCACCGACGTGGCCCTGGTGATCGGCGCCAATGACGTGGTCAATCCGGCTGCGCGCAAGGATCCGTCCAGCCCGATCTTCGGCATGCCGATCCTCGACGTCGACAAGGCACGCAACTGCATCGTGATCAAGCGCGGCCAGGGCACCGGTTTTTCCGGGATCGAGAACCTGCTGTTTTTCGAGGACAACACCCGGATGTTGTACGGCGATGCACAGAAAGTGGCCCAGCAGCTGATCTCCGGCATCAAGTCGCTGGGGTAGAATTCCAGGCATCGCACCAGGCAGCGTTCACCACTGCCCTGCTTGACAACTGTGTTAGTGTTGTATAACACTAAACGTCTATCACCCCGAAGAAGGTCTCGTCATGCGCCGATTGATCATCCTGTTTTCCGCCCTGCTGCTGGTCGCCTGCGACCGCAATTCCGCTCCCGAGCCCCCGGCAAATGACGTCGCCTCGGCCCAGCCGCCGGTGCAAAACAGCGTCCCGGCCGACCCGGCACTGACCGCCGAATTGCTGGCCCGGATCGACGCCGACACGGCCAAGCTGTGGCTGAGCCTGGAACCGATGCCGGAGGCGCTGCTCGAGCAGATCTGGTCGCAGATGGCCACCCTGGGCGACCTGCAGGAAGAAGCCTACGAAGACATCGCCGAAACCATTGATCACCCCGTGATCCGCGCCCTGCTGACCGAACTCGGCCAGCTCGACTCGCCCGAGGCCTACGCCGAGCGCGGCATCGACATCAACGGCCTGGCCGGGATTCACCTGGTTTCGGTGTTTCCGCTGCTGCACTGGCAACTGACCGACCAGGAGGCCTTCGCCGCCATGCTGGCGCGGATCGAATCCGAGTCCGAGACACCGCTGCCGCGTCGTCAGATCGGCGAGGAAGAAATCGTCTGGCTCGAGCTGGATCGAGTCGGCCTGGCGATCCACCACGACGCCCACTTCGTCACCATCGGCCTGGTCCCCGAGCGCGAGGAGCTGCTGCGCCGGGTCGCCAATCTCGACCGCGCCAGCCCCGGGCTGGAGCGCGCCGAGGTCGACACCTTTGCCCGTGACAGAGGCCTGCGCCAGGACAGCTTCGGTTTCATCGACTTCGAACGCCTGACCGGCCTGCTGCTCGACGGCGAGGACGAGTTCCTGGTTCAGCTGCGTGCCGATACTCCGTTGGGCCAGGCAGCCGAGGACGCGAGCTGCCGCACCGAGCTCGGCCAGCTCACCCGCCTGTTTCCACGCAAAAGCTATGGCACCACCGAACTGAGCGCCGAAACCTTGAGCATGAAGCTGACCCTGGAGACCGACTCCGAGCTCGGCGAGAGCCTGGCCGCGCTGGCCGACAGCCCGGTATCGCTGGCGTCGCAGCGCACCGGCCTGGCCTACATGGGTGTGGCCCTGAACATCGTGGCGGCGCGCGATTTCGGTCGCAGCGTGGTCGGGGGCTGGGTTGAAAATCCGCCGCAGTGCTTCCTGTTCAGCAACATCGCCGAAAACGCAGCCGAATGGCAGCTTGCCCTGAACCGCCCCATCCCGCCGCTGGTCACCAACCTGCACGGTGCGCGCATCCACTTGAGCCAGGTCGAAATGGACGATGGCGAGCTGGCCGACGTGGCCGGCACGCTCGCGGTGTTCATGCGCAACCCGCAGATGATGATCGGCATGGCCCAGATGTTTTCGCCGGAACTGGCCGCGCTGGATCTGCGCCCGGGCGCTGATCCGCAACCGGTGCCGTCGGAACTGATCCCTCAACTCGAGGACATGCCGGCGTGGATCGGCTTGAGCGAGGGCGGCCTGGGCCTGGCCGTGGGTGAGGGCCAGGATGCCGCCCTGCCGGCAGCGCTGCGCGCTGGAACTGCCGACAGCGCGGTGTGGAGCACCGGCTTCGACCTCGCCGGCTACGTCGAGCTGATGGAAGCGGGCATGGGCGCATTGGCCGTGCGCACGGGCGCTGACGAGAATTTCGATTCTTCGGAGGCCACCGCCGGATGGCGCATCCTGGCCGAGATTTACCGCTACATGCACCAGAGCCTGCACTTGACGACCGAGGGCATCGAGCTGCAAATCCGGTTCGACCTGGCCGACTGAGCCGATCCCATGTGCTCGATTCTCGGATTGTTCGACATCCCGCCCGGTCGCGCGGATCTGCGCGCCGTCGCTCTGCAGGCCTCGCGCCTGCAGCGCCACCGCGGTCCCGACTGGAGCGGCATCCACGTCAGCGAGTCCGCCATCCTTGCCCACGAACGCCTGGCCATCGTCGACATCAACTCCGGTGCCCAGCCGCTCTACAGCCCGGACGGCCAGGTCGCCCTGGGCGTCAACGGCGAAATCTACAATCACCGCGAACTGCGCCAGACCTGCCCCGACTATGCCTTCCAGACCGGCTCGGACTGCGAGGTCATCCTCGCCCTGTACCAGCGCGACGGGACCGAATTCCTGAATTTTCTCAACGGCATCTATGCCTTTGTGCTCTGGGACGAAGCCCGCAGCCGCTACCTGATCGCGCGTGACCCCATTGGCGTGATGCCGCTGTATTACGGGCGCGATGACCAGGGCATGCTCTGGGTTTCCTCGGAGATGAAGGCGATCGAGCCCTGGTGCCGCCAGGTCCAGGCGTTCCCGCCCGGCCACCTGCTGGATTCGGAAGAAGGCGAAATCCGGCGCTGGTACAACCCGGCCTGGCGCGATTTCGAGGCCGCCAACGAGCCGGCCGACCCGGCCCGACTGCGCGCGGCCCTGGAGCAGGCCGTCCACCGCCAGCTGATGTGCGATGTGCCCTACGGCGTGCTCCTGTCCGGCGGACTCGACTCCTCGCTGATCGCGGCCATCGCCCAGCGCTTCGCCGACAAACGCATCGAGTCCGACGATACCGAAGCGGCCTGGTGGCCGCGCCTGCACTCGTTCGCCATCGGCCTGGAAGGCTCGCCGGATCTTGCCGCCGCGCGCGTTGCCGCCAAAGCCATCGGCACCCTGCACCACGAGTTCCACTACACCATCCAGGAGGGCCTGGATGCCCTCGAGGACGTGATCCGCCACATCGAGACCTTCGACGTGACCACGATCCGAGCCTCGACACCGATGTTTCTGCTCGCCCGCCGAATCAAGGCCATGGGCATCAAGATGGTCATGTCGGGCGAAGGCGCCGACGAAATTTTCGGCGGCTACCTGTATTTCCACAAGGCCCCGGACGCACGCGCCTTCCACGAAGAAACCGTTCGCAAGATCGACAAGCTCAACCTCTACGACTGCCTGCGGGCCAACAAGTCCATGGCCGCCTGGGGGGTGGAAGCGCGCGTGCCCTTCCTCGATCTCGAGTTTCTGGAAGTCGCCATGCGCATGGACCCGGCGGCCAAGATGGCCGGCCCCGGCAAACCGGAAAAAGGCATTCTGCGCCAGGCCGGCGTTGGCCTGCTGCCCGACGAAATCCTGTGGCGGCAGAAGGAACAGTTCTCCGACGGCGTCGGCTACGGCTGGATCGACGCGCTCAAGGCCCATGCCGAGCACAAAGTCAGCGACCGCGAACTGGCCGAGGCCGAACAGCGCTTTCCCCTGAACCCGCCGATCACCAAGGAGCAATACCTGTATCGGCGTATCTTCGAGAGCCACTTCCCGTCATCGGCCGCCGCCGCCACCGTCCCCGGGGGACCGTCGATCGCCTGCTCCACGCCCGAGGCCCTGGCCTGGGACGAGGGATTTGCGACCATGGCCGACCCGTCCGGCAGGGCGATGCGCGGCGTGCACCAGGACAGCTACTGAGAGATCACCCCCGGCTGCGCCCGCCTTCGTCGGCGCAGGTTTCCCTGATCAACGGAATGGACAGCGTGCGCCGCTCGCTGAGGGCGCGGACAACCAGTTGCTCGAACAAGCGCGCGAGAACGGCCGGGTTGCGCGGGCTGCGGGTCACCAGATAGTCGACTGCACCCCGACCCAGGACGACTTCGTGATCGGCGGCCAGGGCGCGAACCAGGGCGACGAGATCCGTCTCGTCCAGCGGCCTGAGGGTCAGGCGCACCGCCTGACCCAGGCGCGAAACCAGGTCGGGCAGCTGAAAGCCGGAACGTCCGACACCGGTCATCACCACCACCGTACGTGAATCGCGCCAGCGATTGAGGGCATTGAACAGCAAACGTTCTCCGGCGGGATCAGCCGCCAGGGCATCGATATCGTCGAGGAAAACGCAAGCGCCGTCAGCGTGGTCCAGCAGCGGCCAGTTCACTCGCGCCCCAAGCGCCATGAACCGAGCATCCAGACCGCGCTCGATCAGTCCCGCAAAGCAGGCCGAGAGCAAATGAGTGCGGCCGGTTCCCGGCGCGCCGGCAAGAAAATACCATTGTCCCGGCTCCAGTCCGGAAGACAGGGTATCAATCACCGCGCGATTCGGTCCGGCAATGAAATTCTCGAAGCCGGGCCGACGCGGCGGCTTCAGGGCCAGCGGAATCTGGGACAAGGTCATCAGCGGAGTTGTCCGATCAGCCCGCCCCGCGCCGCTGCCGGCTGATCGCGGCCGCCTTCAGGCTCCAAAGCCAGGTGTAGTGAATCAGGGTCACCACGCCGAGAAAGGCAACCATCCATTCCAGCCCCACCTGTCCCTCCGGCGGCAACGGAAAACCGGCCAGATAGATCAGCACGTACCACATCAAAAACACCTGGCAAAAGGTGTTGAAGCGCGACAACTGGGTCGGCTGGGCCTCCAGGCGCTCGAAGTGACGATGGTAGATCCAGCCACCGAAGACGATCACCAGGTCGCGGACAATAACCAGCCCGACCAGCCACCAGGGCAGGTGCGTCAGCCAGGCCAGGGTCAGGTAGCTGGCCATCATCAACAGCTTGTCGGCGGCCGGGTCGGCCAGGCTGCCGAACCGGGACTGCCAGCCGTAACGACGCGCCAGCCAGCCGTCGAGCAAGTCCGACAAGCCGGCAAACACCGCCAGCGCCAGCGCCCAGCCGTATTGGCCGGCCAGCAGCAACAACACCAGCGGCGGTACCGTCAGGATTCGACCGACCGTCAGCGCGTTGGGCAGCCAGCTGAAATTCACCGCCGCAGCCGCAGCACGAGCCCGCCGTCGGCGCGGCGGCCGTCGACGGCCAGCACACCGCCGATGGCCAGCGCGTCCTCCAGGCCGGCACTGGCCAGATCGAGTTCGAACTCGATCTCGCGATCACGGGCGGCAATCACCTGCACATCGGCGACGACGCTCAGCGAGGATAGATAGCGCATGACCTCCGCGTACTGCACCTCGTCCAGAATGCCGCCGACCACGACGCGTACAAGGCCACCAGGCTCGGCGGCTCCAGTCAGTCCAAAACGGTCAACCAGCGCCCCGAGCACTTGCTGCAGCCCCAGCTTGATCGCCAGGATCGAATCGTCCACTGCCATCCCGACACCGGCATCCCGTCCCTCCAGGCGCCAGAACCAGCGCGCCTGCCAGTCGTCCTCCTGCTCGCGAAGGTCAAGCATGGCAATGACACCGGCACCGTAGCGCCGTGCGCTGGGCTCGGCCGAATCCAGGAATCCGCCGCGGATGTCGATCGCCTCGATGTCGGCCAGGTCGAGCAGATCGCCAAGCGGGCGGATGACGTCGAGACCCAGGCGCCTGGCCTGCTCGTCGATCGCGTCCTCCAGTTCTGCACCGCCGTCCAGCGACAGGTCGCCGCCTTCTTCGACGGCAAGCCAGAGCAGCACCGCGGGGCGTTCACGGCCCAGGCGGGGCAAGCCGCGCGCGGCCAGCAGGCGGTCCACGCCCTGCGGATCGAAATCGACCTGCAGACGCACCTGTTCGATCACATCGACCCCCCCCGGCCCGATGCGCGGACGCCGGATCCGCTGCTCGCTCAAGACCAGCATGCGCAGCTCGGCCGCCCCGATCTCCAACTCCTCGACCAGCGAGCGATCGACAATACCGGTCAGGCGCGTGAGCACCTCGTCGAGCGCTTCCAGGCGCAGAGACTGCACCGCCTCGTCGCCGGACTCGATCACCGCTTCTCCGGTGTACAGGCTCGCAGCCGCCGTCTGCCCGGGCGTCCACCCGAACATCGACAGCAGAAACAAAAACAAGATCGAAAGGCGCACCGACATAAGTCGGCAAAAGATACCACATGGATTCCACCCCGACCCGGGCGATGAGTCACAATATCAAGTCCTCGAAAAAGCTTGCAGGATCACCGCATGAGCGAAGAACAAAGCTCGTCCCTGAGCTACCGTGACGCAGGCGTCGACATCGACGCCGGCAATGCCCTGGTCGAGCGGATCAAGCCCCTGGTGGCCGCCACCCGGCGGCCCGAAGTCCTGGCCGGTCTGGGCGGCTTCGGCGGCCTGTTTCACCTCGGTCAGCGGTTCCGCGATCCGGTACTGGTCTCGGGCACCGATGGTGTTGGAACCAAGCTGCTGCTCGCCCGCCGCATGGGTCGACACGACAGCATCGGCATCGACCTGGTCGCCATGTGCGTCAACGACATCCTCGTCTGCGGCGCCGAGCCGCTGTTTTTTCTGGACTATTTCGCCTGCGGCGAACTCGATGTGGACGCCGCAGCCGGTGTTGTCGGCGGCATCAGCGAGGGCTGCCGCCGGGCCGGATGCGCGCTGATCGGCGGCGAGACCGCCGAGATGCCGGGCATGTACGCTGCCGGCGAGTACGATCTGGCCGGGTTTGCCGTGGGCGCGGTCGAGCGCAACGACCTGATCGACGGGAGCGGCATCGACGAGACCTGCGTGGTCCTGGGCCTGGCCTCGTCCGGCCCGCACAGCAACGGCTATTCGCTGATCCGCAAGGTCCTGGACCATGGCAACGCGGCCCTGGATGCCGCCTTCGAAGGGTCAACCCTGGGCGAGGCACTGCTCGCGCCGACCCGGATCTACGTCCGGCCCGTCCAGCGCCTGCTCGGCCGGGTCGATGTGCGTGGCATGGCCCACATTACCGGTGGCGGCCTGACCGAAAACATCATCCGGGTCGTGCCCGAGGGTTTCGGTGTCGAGATCGATCCCTCGAACTGGACCGTGCCGGCGGTCTTCGACTGGCTGGCCGACCAGGGCAATATCGAGACTGGTGAGATGCGGCGGACGTTCAACATGGGGCTCGGCTTCGTGCTGATTTGCCCGGAGGCCGAGGCCGCGCGGGTGGCCGAACTGCTCGATGAACCGGCACCGGTCATCGGCCGGATCCGCCGCTGCACGGACGGGCCGCGGGTGAGCTTCAGGGCATGAGCGACCGGTCGGACCGGCGCCTGGTTGTGCTGCTGTCCGGCCGCGGCAGCAATTATCGGGCGCTGCGCCGGGCCGAAGAGGCAGGCTGGCTGGGCGGCGAGATTGCCGCGGTAATCAGCGATCGGGTGGACGCTGCCGGGCTGGAGCTGGCCCGGGCCGACGGAGTTGATACGGTCTGCGTTGCTCGCAATCGCTACCCCGACCGGGCGGCCTTCGAGCACGCCCTGACCGTGGCCATCGGCGGCTACCGACCGCACTGGATCGCGCTGGCTGGCTTCATGCGCGTGCTCAGCGCCGCGTTCGTCCGGGATCATGCCGGGCGCATGGTCAATATTCACCCGTCTCTGCTGCCGCGCCATCGCGGCCTGGATACCCATCAGCGGGTACTCGAGGCCGGCGAGCGCGAACACGGCGCCAGCGTCCACTTCGTCACCCCCGAACTGGACGGTGGTCCGGTCATCAGCCAGGTCCGGATGTTCGTCGAACCCGGCGACAGCCCCGAAAAACTGGCCGATCGTCTGCTGCCGCTGGAGCACCGCCTGCTGCCGGCGACGATGGCACTATTGCTGAAAAGTCAGGTCATAGCGCGTGATGAGACCATATCAATCCGCAACAAAACGCTTGCCCGCCCCCTGGAGCTGGGTTCTGATCTGTCTGACGATGGTCGCTTCCTCGGCGATGGCGGAGTCGACTGACCAACAGCCCGCGCAGGTACCTGTGCCTGCGCATGATGCGGTCTACGAGGTTTTGCGGCGCGGCAGCAAGATCGGCGAGGTGCACGTGAGCCTGAGTCAGGACGACCAGGGCATCTGGCTGTTCGACACCGAAACCGTTGCCACCGCGCGCCTGGCCCGCCTGCTGCGCGTCTCGGCCGAAGAATCAGCCCATTTCGTCTGGCGCAACGGCCAGGTGGTGATGCTGACCTACCGCCAGGTCGCGCGCGCGCCGACCCGAACGCGCTACTGGCAGCACGAGGCCGACTGGGAAGCTGGCATCTCGCGCACGCAAACCTACGAGGACGATCTGGAAATCGAGCTGGAAGACCAGGTCATCGATCCGCTCACGCTTCGACTTCAGGTCGCAGCGGAACTGGCCGATCCGGCCAATCGCGGCAAGGATCTGCATTTCCGGGTGCTCGAACGCGACGAAGTCGAGGACCAGCACTTTTTCTACCAGGACCAGGAAACCGTGGAAGTCCCGGCCGGCTGCTTCGACAGTATCCGCATGCAGCGCTTTCGGCGCGAAGGCTCCAGCCGCAACTACGATTCCTGGCACGCCGAGGCGTTTCACTGGCTCCCGCTGCGCATCCTCCAGACCAAGGACGGCGATCCGGAACTCGATATCCGCCTGTTGAGTACTTCCATTGCGCTGGACGCCAACGGCTGCTGAGAATCCGCCCGCCAGGCTCCGTCAAGGCCCCCAGAGCAGCCGATCGATCGCCCGCTCCGGGCTGAACCGCTCCAGGTCGATGACGCCGTCATCAAAGTCCACGCCCTCGGCTTCCAGCAGCCGGCGTTGACGCTGCCCGCGCGGGCTCTCGGCGGCGAAACTGATTTTTCCCTGCGCGTTGACCACCCGGTGCCAGGGAAGAGCACGCTGTTTCGGCGCCAGCGCCAGGGCGCGACCGACCAGGCGCGCCCGGCCCGGCAGCCCGGCCAGGCGCGCGACCTCGCCGTAGTTGAGCACGCAGCCTTCGGGAATGCCCTCGACCACGGCCCAGATGCGGCGGAAGCGTTCTTCCTGGGTCGGCGCTTCAACCTTTCGGCTTGCGTTCGCCACGGGCGGTCTCCAGGGTCGCCGACACAATGCCGTTGAGAATATTGAGCTCGTTTTCATCGGGACGGGCGCGCAGGGTGAGCCGGCGCAGGCGCTGCATCAGGCGCTTGGGCTGGGCCGGGTTGAGGAACCGGATTTCCAGCAGGGCCTGTTCCAGGCGCTGAAAAAACACCTCCAGTCGTTCCGGCGGCTCCGGAACCCAGTCCGGCGGAGTCATCTCACCGGGCAACTCGCCCAGCATCGCCTGGCGGATCTCGTAACAGATCACCTGCACTGCCTGGGCCAGGTTGAGCGAGTCATAGACCGCGCTGGTCGGAATCGTGACCAGGTAGTGGCAGGCGCGGATTTCCTCGTTGTGCAGGCCGGTCTTCTCGCGCCCGAACACGACCGCCACTTCGTGCTGCCCGGCTTCCAGCAGCCCCCGGGCCGCGGCCGTGCGCGCATCCAGGGTCGGCAGCGGCAAGGCGCGCGCTCGTCCCGAGCAGCCCAGTACCAGGCCGCAGCCGGCAATCGCCTCGGTGAACGACTCGACAACGGTGGCGGCGGCCAGCACATCGTCGGCGTTCGAGGCCAGCGCCGTGGCCTCGCCGGAAGGAAACCTGAGCGGGTCGACCAGGACCAGCCGCTTGAGTCCCATGACCTTCATCGCCCGCGCGGTCGAGCCGATATTGCCCGGATGGGTCGTACCGACCAGCACGATGCGAATCCGGTCCAGCAGTGTTTCGTCCATTCCGTCAGTGTAGCCCGGGCTGGCTCAGGTCAGCGCCCAGTCGACCGGCGCGAGTGCCTTGCTTTCCAGCCATCGGTTGGCGGCGGAGAAATGGCCGCAGCCGAAGAATCCGCGGTGGGCCGACAGCGGCGACGGATGCGGCGCTTTCAGGACCAGGTGCCGGGCCGTGTCGATGGCCGCCCCCTTGCGCTGGGCCTGCGCGCCCCAGAGCAGAAACACCACGTGCTCACAGCGTTCATTGACCGCCGCCACCACCGCGTCGCTGAAGCGCTCCCAGCCCCGGCCCTGGTGGGCACCGGCCTGACCGCGCTCGACGGTC
The DNA here is from genome assembly GCA_007694885.1 of Wenzhouxiangella sp. Lineage (GTDB taxonomy): Bacteria > Pseudomonadota > Gammaproteobacteria > Xanthomonadales > Wenzhouxiangellaceae > Wenzhouxiangella. The sequence continues at coordinate 40,307 of REEW01000064.1, forward strand.
AACACGGCGTTGAGCAGCAACACGCCCTGCTCGGCCCAGGCCTGAAGGTGGCCATGCCGGGGCACCGCCAGGCCCAGATCGGACTCCAGTTCGCGAAAGATGTTGACCAGGGAGGGCGGCGGCGGCACGCCCTCGCGGACCGAAAAGCACAGCCCGTGCGCCTGCCCGGGACCATGGTAGGGGTCCTGGCCGAGGATGACCACCTTGACCTGCGACAGCGGAGTCGAATCCAGCGCATTGAAGATCTCCGGCCCCGGCGGATAGATCACCGCCCCGTCCCGTTTGCGCTCGCGCAGGAAGGTCCTGAGCGTTTGCATGTAGTCCTGCTCGAATTCACCGGCCAGCACTTTCAGCCATTCGGGGTGCAGATTGATTTTTGGAATTTCTGACATTTGGCTCGGGGGGGTCAGGGGCTAGGGGCTAGAGGTCAGGGTTCCTCATTGCCAGCGGCCAACTCAGTATAAGAAATAACCGTTCATGCACCGAGACTGATCACTACTCCGGGGCTCCCTGACCCCTGACCCCTAGCCCCTGACCCCTAAAAAACAGACATTGTGCTACTGTTTTGCGCTTCCAGTCGAATCCGAAAAAAGGGATTGCAATGCCAATTCAAACCGATGCCGTGATCATCGGCGCAGGGCCGGTCGGCCTGTTCCAGGTCTTCGAGCTGGGCCTGCTCGATCTCAAGGCCGAACTGGTCGACAGCCTGCCGCAGGTCGGCGGGCAGTGTTCCG
>REEW01000127.1 GCA_007694885.1 Wenzhouxiangella sp.
CGATCGCCAGTGGACCCAGGCCAGCCGGGTGTATGCGCGCGCCCTGGAGCTCTACCCGGGCCGGGCGCTGAGTGCCCAGGCGCTGACCCTGGAGCTTGAGGCGATCGGCCTGCGGCCGGGTGACCCGAACCTGATCGGCCGTTTTCAGCGCCGCGACGACCGGGTCGAGGCGCACCTGCCGGGCTTTCTGTTCGCCGACGAACGGCAGCCGCCGCAGCGCCTGAGTGTGCGCTTTCGGGCCGACGCGGTGGCCGAAGTCCGCGATCGCGGCGGCCAGGCGCTGACCCTGACCCGCTTGCCGCCGGCCGAGCTCGGCAGCCTGATGCCGCTGGACGATCGCGACCGCACGCTGGTCACGCTGGCCGACTTTCCGCCGCTGCTGGTCACCGGCATCCAGGCCGTGGAGGATCGCCAGTTCGCCCACCATCACGGGGTCGATCCGCGCGGCCTGATTCGGGCCGCCTGGGCCAACCTGCGCCACGGCCAGGTCGTCCAGGGCGGCAGCACGATCACCCAGCAGCTGGTCAAGAACCTGTTTCTGACCCCGGACCGCAGCCTGCTGCGCAAGGCCTCCGAGGCGGTCATGGCGGTGAGCCTGGAGCGGCGTTTCGACAAGGCCGATATTCTCGAGGCCTATCTCAACGAGGTCTACCTGGGCCAGGACGGCGCGCGTGCCATTCACGGCTTCGGCCGCGCCGCCGAGCATTACTTCGGCCTGCCGGTTCAGGCCCTGGATACCGGCCAGATCGCCCTGCTCATCGGCATGGTGCGGGGTGCGTCCTGGTATCACCCGCAGCGCAACCCCGAGCGCGCCCGGGCCCGCCGCGACCGGGTCATCGACATGTTCTTCCAGACCGGGCTGATCGAGGAAGCCGAATGGCGCAGTGCGCGCAATGGCCCGCTCGATGTGCGCGACGGCCAGACCCGCCCGGTGCGCCGCCACGATGGTTTTCTCGACCTGGTCTCGCGCCAGCTGCGCCGCGACTACCGTGACCGCGACCTGCGCGGTACCGGGCTGCGGATTTTCACCACCCTGGATCCGGTCGCCCAGCAGCACGCCGAACGGGTTCTGGCCGACGGGTTGGCCGGGGTCGAGCGCCAGCCCGACCAGCTCCAGGGCGCGATCGTGCTGGTCGAGCCGGCCTCGGGCGAGATCCGGGCCCTGGTCGGCGACCGCCGGCCCGGGCGCTTCGGCTTCAACCGGGCGCTGGATGCGCGTCGTCCGGTCGGCTCGGTGATCAAGCCGTTCATCTACCTGCTGGCTCTGGCCCAGCCGGAGCGCTGGCACCTGGTCTCGACCCTGGACGACGCGCCGCTGGCGGTTCCGGTGCGCGGACGCGACCCCTGGCAGCCGCGCAACTACGACAACCAGAGCCACGGCGAGGTTGCCCTGATGGATGCCCTGGCGCGTTCGCTCAATCAGGCGACCGTGGCCCTGGGGCTGCAGGTCGGCTTGCCGGCCCTGTTCCGGGTGTTCGACCAGTTCGGCATCGCCGGACCCGGTGACGCCCACCCCTCGGCGCTGCTCGGTGCCGTCGACCTGACCCCGCTGCAGGTCGCCCAGCTGTACCAGCCGCTGGCGGCCGAGGGCTACAGCGCCCCGCTGCGGGCGATCAACCAGGTGGTCGATGCCGACGGCAGCGAGATCGGGCGCTACGCCACGCGCATGCGCCCGATCCGCGAGCGCGAGGCCCTGGCCCTGCTTGATTTTGCCCTGCGCCACGCGGTCACCGACGGCACCGCACGCAGCCTGTCCTGGCGCCTGCCGAACGATCCGGGCGTGCGCGGCAAGACCGGCACCACCAACGATCGCCGCGACGCCTGGTTTGTCGGCTACACCGACGACTGGCTGGGGGTGGTCTGGACCGGCCGCGACGACAACGCCCCGGCCGAAGTCAGCGGCGCGGCCAGCGCCCTGCCGATCTGGGCCGAGCTGTTCGCCGGCCTGCCGCTGCGCCCGCCGGCGCGCAGCTGGCCGGAGCGCATCGAGTGGTACTGGATCGACTGGCCCTCGCCGCTGCTGGCCGCGGAGGACTGCCCGAACGCGCGCGCCGTCCCGTTCATTGCCGGCAGTCAGCCGACCGAATACTCGCCGTGTCTGGACATCGACCCGGACCCGCCCGGGCGCCGGCTCTGGCGGCGCTAGAATAGCCGGATGCAAACTGCCTTGAAGCCCCTGGAGGGCCCGTTGATGTCGAATTCCCCGCCTTGTCCCGTTCGTCGCCGCCTTGGCCGCATCGGACTGCTGGCCGCGCCGCTGCTCCTGGCGGCCGGTTGCGCCACCCAGGCCCCGGCACCCGTGGACGACCGCATCGCGGCCGAGCAGGTGCGCGCCCCGGCCGCCGCCGAAGCCAGCGGTCTGCAGGTGTTCGCCCTGCGCAATCCGGCCGTGACCGAGCTCAGCGAGGCCGCCGCGCAGTCGGCCCAGGACGGCGACATGGCGCGCGCGGTCACCCTGCTCGAGCGCGCCCTTCGGATCGAGCCGCGCGACCCGGAACTGCTCCAGCAGGTCGCCGAAATCCGGCTCGATCAGGGCCAGTGGGAACAGGCCGAGAGCCACGCCCGCCGCTCGTTCGATGTCGGGCCGCGGGTGGGCGAGTTGTGCCAGCGCAACTGGCGCACCATCGCCCTGGCCCGGGAACGCCAGGGCGAAACCGAAGCGGCCCGGCGCGCGCGCGATCGCCTCCAGGCCTGCCAGGTCGAGGCGCCGCCGCGCCTGTGACGGTCTGATGGCGGGCGCGCTGGCTGCAGCATTCGACGTCGATGGCGCCCTCGCCCGCGCCCTGCCGGCGTTTCGGCCGCGCGCCGGCCAGCTCGAACTGGCCGAGGCCATCGCCGAGTCGCTGGACGGCGGCACCGACCTGGTCGCCGAGGCCGCCACCGGCACCGGCAAGACCCTGGCCTACCTGGTCCCGGTGCTGCTGCGCGCCGAACGCGCAATCATCTCCACCGGCACCCTGAACCTGCAGGACCAGCTGTTCCGGCGCGACCTGCCGCTGGCCCTGCGCGGGCTGGGGCTGGAGCGTCGCGTCGCCCTGCTCAAGGGCCGTTCGAACTACCTGTGCCTGCAGCGCCTGGAGCAGCATCTGGCCGACCCGGACGGCAACGCCGGCCTGGCCGACGAACTGGTCCGGATCCGGGCCTGGTCGCGCCGAACCGAGTCCGGCGAGGTCAGCGAAGTCGACGACGTGGCCGCCGACTCGCCGGTCTGGCCGCTGGTCACGTCCACCCAGGACAACTGCCTGGGCAGCGACTGCCCGCGGCTCAACCAGTGCCACCTGGTCCAGGCCCGCCGCCAGGCCCAGGAAGCCGACGTGGTCGTGGTCAACCACCACCTGCTGTTCGCCGACCTGTCCCTGAAACAGACCGGCTTCGGCGAGGTCCTGCCCGGGGCCGCGGCGGTGATCATCGACGAGGCCCACCAGGTGCCCGACACCGCGATGCGCTTTTTCTCGCGCGGCCTGAGCGCCTGGCAGGTGCGCGAACTGGCGCGCGACGCCCTGGCCGCCTGTGCCGGCGCCGGCGGCAGCCTGCACCTGCTGCGCGCGCCGATCGAAGCGGTCCGCAACGCCCTCCAGCAGGCGACCAGCGCCATGGTCGAGCGCCCGGCGCGCGGCGAGTTCGCCCTGATCGAACCGTTGCGCCCGGAACTCGAGCAGCTCCAGCGCACCCTGGGCGCGCTTGCCGCTGCCCTGGAACCGCTCGCCGAGCAAACCCGCGACCTGGCCGGCTGCGCCGACCGGGCCGCCCACCTGGGCCAGGCCATGGCCGCGTTCCTGCAGGGCCAGCAAGGCTGCGTGCGCTGGTTCTCGCAGCGGCGCGGACAGTTCCAGCTCAACCTGACCCCGCTGGACGTGGCCGGTCCGCTGGCCGAGCTGCGCGAACGCGCACCGGCGACCTGGATCATGACCTCGGCCACGCTTGCCGTCGGCCGCCGGTTCGATCATTTCACCTCGCGCCTGGGTCTGGAACACGCCCGCCAGCTGGTCGTCGAAAGCCCCTTCGACTACGCCGCCCAGACCCGGCTGTGGCTGCCCGAAGGCCTGCCCGAACCGCGCGACCCGGCCCACACCGAGGCCCTGCTCGAGGGCGTCCTGCCGGTGCTCCGGGCCGGCCGCGGCCGGGCCTTCCTGCTGTTTACCTCGCACCGGGCCCTGCGGCGCGCGGCCGAGTGGCTGCGCGCCGAAACCGAATTCAACCTGCTGGTCCAGGAAGAAGCGCCGCGCCACGTCCTGCTGGCGCGTTTTCGGGCCGAGCCGGACAGCATTCTGCTCGGCGCGGCCAGCTTCTGGGAAGGCGTGGACGTCCCCGGCGAGGCCCTGAGCGTGGTCGTGATCGACAAGCTGCCCTTCGCCGCGCCCGACGACCCGGTGCTCGAAGCGACCCTGAGCGCGGTGCGCGAGGCCGGGGACAATCCCTTCACCATGGTCCAGTTGCCCCAGGCCGTGCTCGCCCTCAAGCAGGGCGCGGGCCGCCTGATCCGCCAGGCCGAGGACTTCGGCGTCCTGATTCTCGGCGATCCGCGCCTGCAGACCCGATCCTACGGCCGCCTGTTCCTGTCCAGCCTGCCGCCCATGACCCGGGTCGACAGCGCCGCTGCGGCCGCAAGCTTTCTGCGCGAGCGCCTGGCCGAATGAACATCCTGGCGATCGAAACGGCCACCCCGCGCTGCTCGGTGGCCCTGCAGGCCGGCCCGGAGATTCGGGTCCGCGCCGAACACGCCCCGCGCGGCCACGCCACCTTGCTGCTGCCCTGGATCGGCGAACTGCTGGCCGAGGCCGGACTGGCCTACGCCGACCTCGACCGGATCGCGGTCGGACGCGGCCCGGGCGGCTTCACCAGCCTGCGCATCGGCCTGGGCGTGGCCCAGGGCATCGCCCTGGCCCACGACCTGCCGGTCGCCCCGGTCTCCAGCCTGGCCGCCCTGGCCCTGGCCGCCGACCCCGAAGCCGAGCACGAACGCATCCTCGCCCTGATCGACGCGCGCATGGGCGAGGTCTTCGTCGGTGCCTTCGCCCGCGGGCCGGACGGCCCGATCGCGCTCGGTGCCGAGCGGGTATTGCCGCCGGATCAGCTGGTCATCCCCGAAGCCGGCCGCTGGCTGCTTGCCGGGTCCGGGCTGGCGGCGTATCCGGGCCGGATCGAAACGCGTCTTGCCGGATCGGTGGCAGCGCGTCAGCCGGAGGCCTGGCCCGAAGCCCGGCAGGTGCTGGTCATCGGCCGCCGGATCAACCCGGTTCCGGCCTGGTCGGTCGAGCCGGTCTACGTGCGCGACAACGTCACCTCCTGAAGGGAATGGACTGGGAAGGCCCTCAGCCCGCCTTATTCACCACCCTTCCTACTGCGGCGCCGCCAGGCCCCGCGACGGAAGGATGGTGAACAAGGCGGGCTCAGGCCAGACGCTCCAGCAGCCGATCGTATTGCTTGCCGATTTCCAGCCAGTCGAGTTTTTCGACGAAGGTCAAAGCGCGCGCTGCGAGTTCCGCGCGCTGTTGCCGCGAATCCAGCAGCCCACCGACACTGGCGGCGAAGCGGTCCCAGTCGTCGCGGATCAGCAGTTGTTCGCCATCGCTCAGGGGGAGGCCTTCGCAGCCCTTGGTGGTGCTGACCACGGGTACGCCGGCGGCGAAGTAGTCCAGGATTTTCATCCGGGTGCCGCCGCCGGAGACCAGCGGGACCACCGCGACGGTGGCCTGGCGCAGCGCCCCGGCCAGGCTTGGCAGGCTGCCGGTCAGCACGATGTCGGGATGGTCGAGGACCTTGGGCGGGCTCGAACCGATGGCCAGCAGCTGGCAGGGGTGGCCGGCCGCGGCCAGGCGCGGCAGCAACTCTTCGGCCAGAATGGTCAGGGCCTGGCGATTGGGCGGATAGGAAAAAGTGCCGTGGAAGACCAGCACGGGGCGCGACGGGTCCAGCCCCGGTTCCAGTGACGTGTCGTCTTCCGGACCGGTTGTCATCCCGGCCAGATCCACGCCGTGCGGTATGACCCGGACCAGGGCCGGATCCAGTCCATCGGCGACCAGGCGCCGGCGGTCGCTGTCGGAGACGCAGACGACGGCATCCATGCAGCCGGCAAGGTGCAGTTCGATGTCTTTGAGTTTCCGGTAGTTCGACACGGACAGGTCCGGAAGCTGTTCGGCCAGGCGCGCGTACTCGACGTTGTGTTCGACCAGCAACGCCCGGCCGCCATTCAGCACGCGCGCAAGGCGGGCCGCATGAGCGTAGGCGGGAAACTCGGCCAGCAGGGTCCGGGCGCCGATCTGCCGCCCGGCCCAGGCCGCGCGCAGTCCGTACCAGGGATCGTTGAGGGGCCAGTACAGGAAGGCGTTGCTGGCCGGCAGGCCACGCATCCTGTGCAGCAGGTGGGCCAGTGCCCGCGGCGGCGCCGACCAGCGCAACCAGGCCGGCAAGGTTCTGGCTTCGAAGTGGCCATCGGTCACGGCCCACCAGCGCTGGCGCTCGGCGGTGACCACGGCCACCGGACGGCCCAGCCGCGACAGCGCCCGCGCGGTCTCGACGATCTTGACCGCGGCGCCGTGGTCTGCGGGAAACAGGTCGGCGCGGGTGATCACCACGACCCCCCGACCATCCACCCGGCGGGTGAAAGGCCGCAGCAGCGACCGTGCCAGTTGGCCGCCCAGGCTCGGTGCCGGCGCCGACAGGCCGGGGCCGGACGCGCTTTCTTCCTTGTTCGATCGGGCCCGACGCAGCGGCGCGGCCAGCCACTGCAGCAGCGCGCTGACGGCCTGGTCGGGCGCGAAGCGTTGACCCGCCAGGCGCCGCGCGCCCTCGGCTCTGGCCAGCAGCTGGTCCGGGTCTGCGGCGATCCCGGCGAGTACCTCGGCGGCCTGTTCGGGGGTCTCGGCCAGCCAGCCGGCACCGAAGCGTTCGATGTCGGCGGCCAGCGGCAGCCAGGGATTGACCACGACCGGCAGCGCGGCCTCCAGGCACGCCAGAACCCGGAACGGCTCACTGTGTTCGCGCTCCAGGTTGCGGTCCGAGAGCTCCAGGCCGAGGTCGGCCCGCTCGCGCAGAAAGGCCTGCCAGTCCGTCCAGCCCAACAGCGGATGCTCGATGCTGCCCGGAACGCTGGTCTCCGCAGCTCCGAACAGGTGCAGTTCGACCCGGTCGCTTGCTGGCCCACGGCCCAGTTCAAGCAGCCAGCGTTCGCTGTCGCGCCAGGCCCAGCGCTGGCCCCCGGTCACCGCGACCAGCGGCGATCCCGGGGTACGCCCGCGCGCCGGGCCCGGGCACAGTCCGTGCGGCACTTCGATGACCGGTCCGCCGTTGCGCAGGTCGGCGCCGTCGGCGAGCAGCCAGGCCGACATCGTGCGCCGCTGGCGGGCGTTACCGACCAGGATCAGGTCGGCGCGGCGCAAGGCGGCAAGGTAGCGCTTGAGGTAGAGATCGGCTACGGCCGGGTCTGCGATCAGCTGTTCGAGCGGCCGCGGCGCATAGCAATCAACGATCAGGGCGACCTGGCAGGGGCCGGTCAGCCATTCGGCCAGCTTCCAGTAACCCAGCAGGACCGCATCGGGGCTATGGCGCTCGATCAGGCGCTCGATGTCGCCGGCCCGGGCAAAGCCCTCCGGCTCGTCGCGAAAGGCCCGGACGACCTCGATACCGGCTTCGGCCAGGCTGCCCGCGAGTCGCTCGGCACGGACCTGGTTGCCGCTGGCTGGCGTATCCGGGACCAAAGGCCCGTCCTCGGTGAGGTAGAGCAGCTTCACGCCGGTCAATCGTCCCGGGACGGGTCATTGAGGCTCTTGAGCAGCGCCAGACCGTCGGCGTGGTCGGAACGGCCGTCCAGGTAAGCCTCGACCTCCGCCCGGCAGCGCCGGCTGTCGGCCTCGAGCAGCGAGCGCTTGACCGCCGGCAGGGCCGCCGGCGGCATGCTCAGTCGATCCAGTCCCAGCCCGAGCAGAAGCCGGGCGGTCTGCTCGTTGCCGGCCAGTTCACCGCACACGGTCACGCTGATGTTGTGGCGTCGACCGGCCTGCTGAATCCGGCGCAGCAGCATCAGCATCGCCGGATGGGTCGGGTCGTAGAGATAATTGACCAGCTCGTCGGAGCGATCGATGGCCAGCACGTACTGGATCAGGTCGTTCGTCCCGATCGAGAAAAAGTCCAGCTCCGCCGCCAGTTGATCGGCAATCAGGGCCGCCGCCGGGGTCTCGATCATGCCGCCGACCGGCAGTTCCGGATCGATCTTCTCGCCCTCGGCGCGCAGATCCTCGCGGCAGGCATTGATGAAGCTGCGTGCCTGGCGGACCTCCTCGATGCTGGTCAGCATGGGCAGGAGAATCTCGACCGGACCGTGCACCGAGGCGCGCAGGATGGCGCGGATTTGCTGGCGGAACAGGTCTTTCATGGCCAGCGACAGGCGCAGGCCGCGCAAGCCCAGGGCCGGGTTCGGCCCCTGGGCAAAGGCGAGGATGGTCGGCAACTTGTCGCCGCCGGCATCGAGGGTGCGGATGGTCACCGGTCGCCCCTGCATGATCTCCACGGCCGCGCGGTAGGCCCGGTACTGGCTGTCCTCGTCGGGCTGGCTGTGGTCGAGGTAGAGGTACTCGGTGCGCATCAGGCCGACGCCGTCGACGCCGGACTCCAGGCAGCGCTGGAATTCCGGCCCAAGGTCGGCGTTGCCGAGCAGGGTGAACGCATGATCGTCGACGGTCCGCGACGGACGGCCCAGGTAGCGGCGCAAGTCCAGGCGCCGGCGCTGCCAGGCCTCGCGCTTGTCGCGATAGTGCCCGAGCAGGCTGTCGTCGGGACCGGCCAGAACCGCGCCGTAATGCCCGTCGAGAATGATCGGCTCGCTCTCGCCGAGCAGGTCGAGCGCGTTGTGCACGCCGACCAGCATGGGGATTTCCAGGCTGCGGGCGAGGATGGCGGCATGCGACCACGGCCCGCCGTGCTCGGTGATCAGGCCGGCGACCTTGCGTTGCGCCAGTACCGTCATTTCGGCCGGCCCCAGCTCTTCGGCGACCACGATGGTGTCGGCCAGCTGGTGCGGCACTTCGCTGCCGATCAGCGTTCCCGGCTGGTCGGCGAGTTCACGCTGGACCAGGCTGGTGGCCTGTTCCAGGTCTTCGCGGCGCAGGGCCAGGTAGTCATCGGCCATGCGCCGAAACTCGTTTTGCAGCTGTTCGCTTTGCTGGACCAGGGCCCACTCGGCGTTGATCCGTTCGCTGCGAATGCGCTCCTCGGTGGCCTCGATCAGCAGCGGGTCGCGCAGAATCAGGCGATGGGCTTCGAGCAGTTCGCGCGCGGTCTCGGCACCGCCGGCGCCGAGCCGGTCGAGGAGGCGCTGGAAAAAGTGCTCGCCGCGGCCGAAGGCCTGTCGCAGACGCTCGATCTCGGCCGCGACCGCATCGTGGTCGAGGTGATACTCGGGAATCGACAGCTCGCCCGGGGTCAGGCGATGGACCCGGCCGATGGCAATGCCGCTGGTCACGCCCAGGCCGGTCAGGGCCAGGCTCATTGATCTTCTCCGAAGCGCGCGTCGACCAGGCTTGCCAGGGCCTCCATGGCCTGGTCCTCGTCCGGCCCCTCGCAGACCACGAGCAGTTCGGTGCCGCACGGAGCGGCCAGCAGCAGCACCCCCATGATGGACTTGGCGTTGACCCGACGGCCGTCGTGTTCCAGCCACACCTCGGCCTCGAAGCGGTCGGCGGTCCGGACCAGCTTGCTGGCCGCGCGGGCGTGCAGGCCGAGACGATTGCTCAGGGTCAGGGTGCGCTCGATCATGAGCTGACAATGCCCTGGTGGCCGCCCAGATCGGCCAGCCCGGCCAGTTCGTCGGCCGGCTTGTCGGCATGGGTGAGCACCTTGAGCAGCATCGGCAGGTTGAGCCCGGACACCACCGGCAAGCCGTGCCGTTCGGCCGCGCGCACCGCCAGGTTGTGCGGGGTGGCGCCGGGCAGGTCGGTCAGGATCACGGCGCCGCCGGGATCCAGGCTGCCGGCCAGGGCGCCGACCAGGTCGGCCAGGCTGGCCTCCGGGTCGGTCTGGCCGCCGATCGAGACGGTGGTCAGGCGCAGGTCGCGGCCGAGGATGATCTCGGCCTGGTGGCGCAGCGACTCGCCCACGCCCTTGTGGGTGACCAGCACGATCCCGGTCATGCCTGCAACTCGCGGTGACTCATGACCACGCGTTGACCCTGGGCCTGGAGTTCGGTGCCCATGCGGGAGGCCAGGTAGACCGAGCGATGCTGGCCGCCGGTGCAGCCGATGGCGATGGTCAGCAGACTGCGCTGGTCCTCGGCCAGGGCCGGCAGCCAGCGCTGGATGAAACCCAGCACGTCGACGTAGAAGTCCTCGACGCGCTGATGGCTTTCCAGCCACTCGCGCACCTCCCGGTCCAGCCCGGTGCGCGGGCGCAGCTCCGGGATCCAGTACGGGTTGGGCAGGCAGCGTGCGTCGAACACGAAGTCCACGTCCAGCGGCACGCCGTGCTTGAAGCCGAACGACTCCATGACCAGGGTCTGGATGCCGCCCGAGCCGGCCTGGCCGACGCACTTGAGCACCTGGCGCCGGAGTTGATGGACATTGGTTTCGGAGGTATTGATGATCCAGTCGGCGCGCTCGCGCAGGCTCGCCAGCAGTTTGCGCTCCGTGG
>REEW01000097.1 GCA_007694885.1 Wenzhouxiangella sp.
TCCGCCCCGAGTTCATCAACCGCGTCGACGAGATCGTGGTCTTCCACCCGCTGGACCGCACCCAGATCCGCGCCATTGCCGGTATCCAGATCGAGGGCCTGAGAGCCCGCCTGGCCGACCGCGAGATGAGCCTGGAGATCACCGACCAGGCCCTCGACCTGCTCGGCAACGTTGGCTTCGACCCGGTCTACGGCGCCCGGCCGCTGAAGCGGGCGATCCAGCAGAAGCTGGAAAATGGTCTGGCCCAGCGCATACTCGCCGGCGAGTTCGGACCCGGGGATACGACCAGGGTGGATGCTCAGGAAGGAGAGCTGGTTTTCGGGTAGTCAGGCACGGGCCTGAGGCTCAGTGGCCCCTTCGCCTTGACTCCCTTCACGCCGGTGGCGATCGCCGGCATCGACGTCCTGTGCGTAGATCAGGACGTTGGCGTCAAGAAATTCAGCGCTCCATCAGGGTTCATTTACCAACGGTGCGCTATCGGCTGCCTCACTTTCTGGTTTTTTCAGCTTTGCTATGCTCTTGGGTTGCTGAGGGTCCCCGGTGCCCAACGTCAGCCAGAAAAAAATCCCCGAATAAGCAGGAGAAAGAAATGAGTGAACGTCCGATTGTCGCTGCTCTGTCGCCGAAAGGCGTGGAAGTCGAGAAAGGCAAGAGCTATTTCTGGTGTCGCTGCGGGCGTTCCAAGGACCAGCCGTTCTGTGACGGCTCGCACAAGGGTACCGAGTTCACGCCGCTGAAGTGGACTGCGGAAAAAGACGAAAAAGTCTATTTCTGCCGCTGCAAGGCGACCGGGGATGCGCCGCTGTGCGACGGCACCCACTCCAAGCTCGACGCCGAAGTCGGCGATCCGGTGCCGAAAGACTCGAAAGACGACGACGATGAAGACGAAGACTCCGAGAATCAGGCGCCCGAAGCCGAGCCCACACCGGAAGAACCGACCGTCGCCCGCATCCACGCCCTGGCCCGCCATGGCCTGAAGCAATCCGGCCCGCACGGCGAGGTCGCGGCCATGGGCGTGCCGCGCAAGGACCTGCCGCACTGGGATGATCTGCAGCTGCTGACCGCGCAGCTGGCGCGGCGGCCGCTGGAAGAAGGTGCCGAAGTCGATACGCGCCTGGTGATCGGCCCGCGAGCCAAGCGGCCGCTGGAGCTCGACATTCCGCTGCTGGTCACCGACATGAGCTTCGGGGCCTTGTCCTATGAGGCGCGCATGGCCCTGGCCCGAGGCGCTGAGCAGGCCGGCACCGGCATCTGCTCCGGCGAAGGGGGATCAATGGACGATGAGCGCCAGGTCAACTCGCGCTACCTGCTCGAGCTGGCCTCGGCCCGGTTTGGTTGGCGCCGGGAGCTGCTCGATGAGGTCCGCGCTTTCCACTTCAAGGCCGGACAGGCGGCCAAGACCGGGATCGGCGGACACCTGCCCGGGGCCAAGGTCAACGACAAGATCGCGGCAACCCGCGGCATCGAGCCGGGCGAGGACGCGGTGTCGCCAGCAGTCTTCGAGAACCTGATCAAGGCGAAGGATTTCCGCAAGTTCGCCGATGAAGTGCGCGAGCGCTCCGGCGGCATCCCGGTCGGTTTCAAGCTGTCGGCCAACCATATCGAGGACGACATCGATTTTGCCCTCAAGGCCGGGGCTGACTACCTGATCCTCGACGGTCGCGGTGGCGGCACCGGGGGCGCTCCCTTGATCCTGCGCGACCATATCAGCGTGCCGACCATCCCGGCGCTGGCTCGCGCCCGTCGTCATCTCGACAAACGCAGCGGTCGTGACGTCACCCTGATCGTCACCGGCGGCCTGCGCATGCCCGAAGACTTCGTCAAGGCCCTGGCCCTGGGCGCCGACGGTATCGCCCTGGGTAATTCGGCCATCCAGGCCATCGGCTGCGTCGGCGCGCGCATCTGCCACACCAACCGCTGCCCGACCGGGGTCGCCACCCAGGATCCGGAGCTGCGCAAGCGCCTGAAAGTCGATGAAGGTGCTGAGCGCCTGGCCCGGTTCTTCGGCGCTTCGGTCGATTTGATGAAGGTGCTGGCGCGGGCCTGCGGGCATTCGGCCGTCGAGCAGTTCACTGCCGCTGACCTGACGACCTGGAAGCCCGACATGGCGCGACTCAGCGGGGTCGCCTACGGCGGCGTGCTGCCGCCAAAGTAAACAGCCGGGTCAGGTCGCCCGGTTCAGCCGCTTGCGATGTGCCTGGTGTTCGATTCGAGTGATGGCTGGCGCGCGCGGTACCGTCTGCCGCTGAGTCCGGGTTCGAGTCGGTTCAGTCGAGCAGGTATTCGATCGTGGTCACGACCCGCACCAGTTTGACTTCCGGGGTGGACGAATCGCGCTCGTTGATCGAGAAAAAACCCTGGCGGGCCGAACGGATGGCACCGACGCGGGCGTCGGAGTCGGCGGCGAACCTGGCTGCTGCACGTCGGGCGTCGGCGGTCGCTTCGGCGATCATTTCCGGCTTGATTTCCTCCAGGCCGGTGAACAGGAACTGGGCCGACTGGCCCCAGCCGGGCATCAGGACCACGCCCTGGCTGACCAGGTCGGCGGCATCTTCCAGGGCGGTGCGGGTCGCCTCGATCCGTTCGGTGCGCAGGGTGATGCCGCGCTCGGCCGTGTAGCGGTTATCCGGGCGCTGAGGGCCGCTGGCGTAGATCCACTGGTCGCTGATGCGCGGCGGCGTGCGGCTGATCTCGGCGTCGGAAAAGCCGCGCAGCTTGAGAAACGCAATGACCGACTCGTCGGCCGAGTCCATGGCCGCGCGCACTTCGTCAAGCGAATTGCCGGCCAGCTGGAAGTTGATCGGCCAGATGGCCAGGTCGGCCATCACCTCGCGTTCGGCGAAACCCTTGACCTCGACGAACCGATCGCTGATCCGGAAGTCGCGAATGGCGGCGCCGAGAATGACGCTGGCCAGCACCAGCCCGACGGCCAGCACGGCGGCAGGGATCCATTGATCGTTTTTCACGGCGATGCGGATCGATCCTTCCAGGGGAACGGCTTCAGGCGTCCCCGTCCTGGTGGATGCCCTCGACCGACGGGATGATTTCGATCGCGCGGGCTTCCTCGCCAGATCATAGTCGATTATCAAGTCGGCCAGGACATGGCGTGTGCAGCCTTCGAAGCCGCGCCGGAATCCGTTCCGGGGATCGACGCCGGCGCGGACCTGTTCGACCTTGATTTCCAGGTTCCGCCGGATCATGCCGCGTTAATGAGTCCCGACGCTTTCCGCGCAGGGGTCGGACCGGCTGAGGAGCTACTCCTGGCGGCGGAAATCGCCGCTGCGGCGCGCGACCAGATCGAACGAGGTTCGATAGGGAAGCTTGCGCGACAGCATGGCGATCAGACGGTTGGTGCGGCCGGGCACCGCCATCACCGGGGCGCGGGGGGCCGCCAGCTGGTCGAGGCTGAAAGCCACCACCGCTTCGGCGTCCATCCACATCCAGCGCGGCAGGCGGGAGACGATGTCGCGCGTTCCGACCACGTCATGAAACTCCGAGTAGGTGAAGCCCGGGCACAGCGCCTGGACGCGGATGCCGGAGTTCTGCGACTCCATCGCCAGGGATTCGGAGAACTTGATCAAAAACGCCTTGCTGGCCGCGTACAAGGTATGGCCGGCCGAGCCCGGCACGATGCCGGCCAGCGAGGCCACGTTGACGATGCGGCCGGCGCCGGCGCTGCGCATACCGGGCAGCGCCCTGTGGCTGAGTTCGCAGACCACATCGACCATGATTCTGAGAAAGCGCGCCTGGTCTTCCCATGCAGTGGCGTGGTAGTGGCCGGCAATGGCGTAGCCGGCGTTGTTGATCAGCACATCGACGCTGCGGCCGCCGGTGGTGGCGGCTTCGTATGCAGCCGCGGGCGCACCCGGCTCGGCCAGGTCGGCCTCGATGACGGTGTAGTCGATGCCGTGGCCGGCGGCCAATTCCCGGCCCAGGTTCTCCAGGCGCTCGCGTCGCCTGGCCACCAGGGCCAGATCATGGCCGGCCGCGGCCAGCTGGCGGGCAAATTCGGCGCCGATTCCGGCCGAGGCGCCGGTAATCAGGGCAAGGGGTCTTTGCGGCATGGGTGATGGATTGCGCGGTTTGGTCAAGCCTCGTATGCTAGTACGATTCCCACTGATCGGAGCCAGAATTCAATGCGTACGCCGCTGATTGCCGGAAACTGGAAGATGTACGGGAGCCGGGAGCGTGTCGGGCAGTTGATCGCCGACATCCGGGCCCAGCTTGATCCGAACGGGCGTGCCGAATTGCTGGTGCTGCCGCCGTTTCCCTACCTGGGGCTGGTCGGCTCGCAGCTCGACGGTGTGCCGGTCGATCTCGGCGCCCAGGACGTGAGCGCGTATTCCGAGGGCGCCTACACCGGAGAGGTGTCGGCCGGCATGCTCGCCGACTGCGGCTGCAGCCACGTGCTGGTCGGGCATTCCGAGCGCCGCACCCTGCACGGCGAGAGCGACGAGCTGGTGGCGGCCAAGTTCATCGCCGCCCAGGCGGCCGGCTTGAAGCCGGTGCTGTGTGTTGGCGAAACACTCGAGGAGCGTGATCAGGGCCAGACCGAAGAGGTGGTGCAACGCCAGGTCGGACGAGTGCTCCAGGAGGCCGGGATCGGAGCGTTTTCCGACGCCGTGCTGGCCTACGAACCGGTCTGGGCGATCGGCACGGGGCGCACGGCCAGCCCGGTGCAGGCGCAGGCCGTGCATGCTGTCATCAGAGCGCAACTGGCGGCCGAGGATGCTACAATAGCCGGCCAAGTTCGGATTTTGTACGGTGGCAGCGTCAAACCAGACAACGCCGCCGAGATTCTCGCCCGGGAAGACATTGACGGCGGCCTGATTGGTGGAGCATCCCTGCAGGCCGAGTCGTTCATGGCGATATACCGGGCGGCCAACCAGGTTTGTTGACGGTCGACTAAGTCATGCTGTACACGGTTTTAATTGTTTTCCACGTTGTCCTGGCGGCAAGTTTGATTGCCCTGGTGCTGGTTCAACGCGGTCCCGGCGCGACCATGGGTGCGGCCTTTGGCGCCGGCGCCTCGGGCACGGTATTCGGCTCGCGCGGCTCGGCGAGCTTCCTGACCCGCCTGACGTCGTGGATGGGGGTGGGCTTTTTTGCCATCAGCCTGTCCATGGCGGTCATTGCCGCCCGCACGGGCGGGGTTGCAGAAGCGCCGGATGATCTTGGCGTGGTGGGCCAGATCCAGCCTCTCCCGCCGACTGAACAGGTTGAAGAGGGCGAGGCTTTTCAGCCTCTGCTGGAGGTTGCGGACGAAGACGAAGACGATGACGCCGACATCATGCTCGAGCCGCCGCCGGACTGAGTCCGGCTTGTCGACGTTGACGCGTTTGGTGTTCACCTGATTTTGTTGCCGAAGTGGTGGAATTGGTAGACACGCTGTCTTGAGGGGGCAGTGGCGAAAGCCGTGCCGGTTCGAGTCCGGCCTTCGGCACCACATTGAAAACGGGAAGGAGTGAGCCGGTGGCATGCGTTCGTTGCGAACGGGCGCCACGGGTTTTGCTGCCATCCGCGGAATGGATACGAGAATGCTTGCCGAGTACTTTCCAATTCTGGTTTTTCTGGGCGTCGGAATCGGCATGGGGGTGGTTCTCCTCCTGGCCGGCGGCATCCTCGGCACCCGGAATCCGTCGCGCTCCAAGGACTCGGCCTACGAATGCGGGTTTGAAGCCTTCGACGATTCGCGCATGCAATTCGATGTTCGCTTCTACCTGGTCGCCATCCTGTTCATCATTTTCGATCTCGAGATCGCCTTTCTCTTTCCCTGGGCGGTCGCGCTGGATCATGTCGGGTTGACCGGTCTGCTGGCCATGGGCGTGTTCCTGCTCATCCTGGTGATCGGCTTTATCTACGAGTGGAAGAAAGGAGCGCTGGAATGGGAGTGAGTCGGTTTCTGCTCAATCCCGAACCGGAGGCCGTGGTCGACGACATCCTGCGGCCGGAGGGCGACAACCCGCTGGTTCAGAAAGGGTTTGTGACCACCAGCGCCGATGCCCTGATCAACTGGGCGCGGACCGGGTCGATGTGGCCGATGACCTTCGGTCTGGCCTGCTGCGCGGTCGAAATGATGCATTCGGCCGCCTCGCGCTACGACATCGACCGCTTCGGCATGATCTTCCGGCCCAGCCCGCGCCAGTCCGACGTGATGATCGTGGCCGGCACGCTGGTCAACAAGATGGCGCCGGCCCTGCGCAAGGTCTACGACCAGATGCCGGACCCGAAATGGGTCATCTCCATGGGTTCCTGCGCCAACGGCGGTGGTTACTACCATTATTCCTACTCGGTCACGCGCGGCTGCGACCGGATCGTGCCGGTCGACGTCTACGTGCCGGGCTGCCCGCCGACTGCAGAAGCGCTGGTCTACGGCATCCTGCAGCTGCAGAAGAAGATCCGCCGCACCAACACCATCGCCCGTCCATGAGTGCCTTCAGCGCGACCAACGAGTCGCTCGCCCTGGCCCTGCAGGACATCCTGGGCGAGCGGCTGAGTGATCTGACCGAACATCGCGGCCAGTTGACCGCGGTCATTCCGGCCGCGCACTGGCTCGACGTGGCCTGGCAGTTGCGCGAGGAGCCGCAGTTTGCCTTCGAGCAGCTGATCGACCTGTGCGGCGTCGACTACCTCGGCTACGGCGACGACGAATGGGAAACCGCTGAAGCCACCGGCGCCGGGTTCTCGCGCGGGGTTGATGCGCTCGGTCCCGGACGCTTCAGCTGGGACGATCGACCGGAAGCCGGGGAATTCCCCAATCGCTTCGCGGTCGCGGTCCAGTTGCTCAGCCAGCGCCACAACCATCGCCTGCGCCTGCGATGCTATGCGCCGGCCGATGACTTTCCGATGCTGCCGTCCCTGATCGAGGTGTGGGCCTCGGTCAACTGGTACGAGCGCGAGACTTTTGATTTGTTCGGTATCGTGTTCGAGGGTCATCCCGACCTGCGTCGCATCCTGACCGACTACGGCTTCATCGGCCACCCGTTCCGCAAGGATTTCCCGCTCATCGGCAACGTCACCGTGCGCTATGACGAGGAAAAGGGCAGGGTGGTCTACGAGCCGGTGGAGATCGAGCCGCGGGTGGGTGTGCCGCGCGTGGTTCGGCGCGACAGCCGCTATGTCGACAGCGGCCAGGAGAAATTGGTCCGATGAGCGAGATTCGCAATTTCACCATGAATTTCGGGCCGCAGCATCCGGCCGCGCACGGCGTGCTCCGCCTGATCCTGGAACTCAACGGCGAGACCGTCGAGCGCGCCGACCCGCACATCGGTCTGCTCCACCGGGCGACCGAAAAGCTGGCCGAGAGCAAGCCGTTCAATCACTCCATCGGCTACATGGACCGGCTGGACTACGTGTCCATGATGTGCAACGAGCACGCCTACGTGCGCGCCATCGAGCAGTTGCTCGACATCGAGGCACCGGAACGGGCCCAGTACATCCGCACCATGTTCGACGAAATCACGCGCATCCTCAATCACTTGATGTGGGTGGCCTCGAACTCCCTGGACCTGGGTGCGATGTCGGTGTTCCTGTACGCGTTCCGGGAGCGGGAAGGCCTGCTCGATGCCTACGAGGCGGTCTCGGGTGCGCGCATGCACGCGACCTACTACCGTCCCGGCGGCGTCTATCGCGACCTGCCCGACCAGATGCCGCGCCTGGCCGAATCGCGCTGGCGCAAGGGCAAGGACCTGAAGCGCATGAATCGCTGGCGCGACGGCACCCTGCTGGACTACCTCGAAGCCTACTGCGAGGATTTCCTGACCAAGGTCGACGATTACGAAAGCCTGCTCACCGACAACCGCATCTGGAAGCAGCGCACCGTCGGCATTGGCGAAGTCAGCCCTGAACGGGCCCTGCAGCTCGGTTTTTCCGGGCCGATGCTGCGCGGCAGCGGTATCGCCTGGGACGTGCGCAAGAAACAGCCCTACGCGGCCTACGCAGAGGTCGATTTCGACATCCCGGTCGGGGCCAACGGCGACTGCTACGACCGCTACCTGGTGCGGATCGAAGAGATGCGTCAGTCGACCAGTATCATTCAGCAGTGCATCCGCTGGCTGCGCGCCAATCCGGGTCCGGTGATGCTGCGCAACTTCAAGATTGCGCCGCCCTCACGGCTGGAAATGAAGGAGGACATGGAAGCAACCATCCACCACTTCAAACTGTTCACCGAAGGCTATTGCGTGCCCGAAGGCGAGACCTATGCGGCCGTCGAGGCACCCAAGGGCGAGTTCGGCTGCTACCTGGTTTCCGACGGCGCCAACAAGCCCTTCCGGGTGCACCTGCGTGCCCCGGGCTTTACCCACCTGGCCTCGATGGACGAGATGGCGCGCGGCCACATGCTCTCCGACATCCCCGCCCTGATCGCCACTCAGGACATCGTGTTCGGGGAGATCGACCGATGAGCCTGCAGGCCACCGACAAGATCGTCGACGGCAAGGCCGAGCTGCTCTCGGCCGCCACCCGCGAGACCATCGATCACTGGGTGGCCAAGTTTCCCGAGGGGCTGGAAGGGCGCCGCTCGGCGCTGATCCAGTCGCTCTACACAGCCCAGGTGCAAAACGGCGGCTGGCTGTCGGCTGAGTTGATGGACGCAGTCGCCGACTACCTCGACGTGCCGCCGGTGTGGGCCTACGAGGTCGCCAACTTCTACTCCATGCTCGAGACCGAGCCGGTCGGGCGCCACTCGATTTCGATCTGCACCAACATCTCGTGCATGTTGTGCGGCGCCGACCAGGTCGTCGAACAGGTCGAGAACAAGCTCGGCATCAAGATGGGCCAGAGCACCCCGGACGGGCGCATCTTCCTGAAAATCGAAGAAGAGTGCGTGGCCGCCTGCATCGGCGCGCCGATGATGATCGTCGACGGCCACTACCACGAGCACCTCACCCCGGAAAAGATCGACGAGATTTTGGACGGGCTGGAGTAATGGTTTTACCGCAGATGAACGCAGATGAACGCAGATGGGTTTTTGCTGAACAGCCGGCGCTTTGCGGCGAGCCAGGAGCTTTTGTCCTGCGGTTCGCCGTGACCAGACCCCGTTTTTCTTATCCGCGTTCATCTGCGTTCATCTGCGGTTCAAGTCAAAAGTATTCAAACCATGACTGAAGAACACGTTGTATTCACCCACCTGGATGTCGAGAACTGCTGGTCGCTCGAGGCCTATCGCAAGATCGGCGGCTGGCAGGCCTGGGAAGGCATCGTCAAGGACAAGATGCCGCAGGAAGAGATCATCGAAAAGGTCAAGCGCTCGGCCCTGCGCGGCCGTGGCGGTGCCGGCTTCCCCACGGGCTTGAAATGGTCGTTCATGCCGCGTTCGGCACCGGGGCAGAAATACCTGCTGTGCAATTCCGACGAATCCGAGCCGGGCACCTGCCACGACCGCGACATCCTGCGCTACAACCCGCATGCCGTGCTCGAAGGCATCGCCATTGCCTCGTATGCGATGGGGGTGACCGTGGCCTACAACTACCTCAGGGGCGAGTTCCACCACGAACCCTTCGAGCGTGTGGAAGGCGCGCTCACCGAGGCCCGTGAGGCCGGCTACCTGGGCAAGAACGTCAGGGACTCGGGCGTGGACATCGAGATCCACAATGTCCTGGGTGCCGGGGCCTACATCTGCGGCGAGGAAACCGCGCTGATGGAGTCGCTGGAAGGCAAGAAAGGCCAGCCGCGCTTCAAGCCGCCGTTTCCGGCCAATTTCGGGCTCTACGGCAAACCGACCACGATCAACAACACCGAGACCCTGGCCTCGGTTCCGGCGATCATGCGCAACAGCGGGCGCTGGTTTCTTGACCTGGGCAAGCCGAACAACGGCGGGATGAAGGTCTTTTCGGTCTCCGGCCACGTCAACCGTCCGGGCAATCATGAAATCCGGCTCGGAACGCCGTTTGCCGATCTGCTCGAACGGGTCGGAGGCGTGCGCAACGGCAACGCGCTCAAGGGCGTGATTCCGGGTGGTTCGTCCATGCCGGTGCTGCCGGCCGAGATCATGATGGAGTTGACCATGGACTACGATGCGCTGCAAAAAGCCGGGTCCGGTCTCGGCTCCGGCGCGGTCGTGGTCATGGACGAGACCACCTGCATGGTCGCCGCCTGCACCCGCATCGCCCGCTTCTACTATGCTGAATCCTGCGGCCAGTGCACCCCCTGCCGCGAGGGCACCGGCTGGATGTACCGCGTTCTGAAACGCATCCAGGACGGCCAGGGGCGGCCCGAAGACCTGGACCTGTTGCTCTCGGCCGCCGGCCAGATCGAAGGCCACACCATCTGCGCTTTCGGCGAAGCCGCAGCCTGGCCGGTCCAGGGTTTCCTGCGCCACTTCCGCCACGAGTTCGAGTACTACATCGAGCACGGGCGGTCGA
>REEW01000022.1 GCA_007694885.1 Wenzhouxiangella sp.
GACAATACCCGGCTTCCTCGTGGCTACGTAGCTCAGCTGGTTAGAGCGCGGCACTCATAATGCTGAGGTCGGTGGTTCAAGTCCACCCGTAGCCACCAGTTTTTTCTCGCCCCGGTTCCACTGCACTTTCCCTGATCCTGCTCTGCGCTCAGCCGCTCATCGGAGCAGCTGATTCAATGCGGCAGGCGTCGACGGAGCCTGATGCCGAACCGCTGCCCGAGCCGGTCGTACTTCAGGACGACAGTTTCTTGAGCGTGCGCAGCGCGGCCGCTTCCAGCTCTTCCAGGGTCGAGCGGGTGGTTTTCTGAAAGTCCATGATGGCATCGCGCTGGGCTTCGATTTCCCGGTAGACGAACGCCTGGGTGGCTTCGCGCAATTCATCCATGGCCACCATCAGGCGGCCCAGGGATTCGCTGGTCGAAGGCGCCTGGCCAGGGGCGGTGCCTGCCCCGGTCTTCCTGGCGACTTTCTTCTTCGTGGCTTTTTTCTTCGTGACATTCGTTTTCGCGACTTTCTTCTTCGCGACTTTCTTCTTGGCCGGCGTCTTCTTTACGGCCTTTTTCTCGCCCGTTTTCTTTTTCGCTGCTTTCTTTTTCGCTGCCTTCTTGGCCGCGGGTTTTTGCCCGCCATCGGCGGTGCCGGAGCTTGTGGCCGCAGTCTTTTTGGTGGCGGTTTTCTTCGCCCGGGCTTTCTTCAGCGCCGCTTTCTTCCGGGCCAGCTTCTTGCTCATGGCCGTCTTTGCGGCCGTTTTCCTGGCCGTGGTTTCGACTGGCTGACCCGGATCGGCCGGCGCTTGCTCGGCCGCGCCGGGCTCGGCATCCGGCCGGGGCGGTTTGGCCGCGCTGGATCCGGCGCCCGGTGACGTCGATTCCGGCGTTTCTTTCGGGGGATTCGGATCGTTCATGGAAACTTTACTCCCGTCCTTTGATCAAGCCCTTGGCCCGATTTATAGCGGCTAAGGGTCCTTGCCGTCAAGCGCCTTCCGGCCGCCGGGCGCCCGTTCTGCGGCCGGGCCGAGCAGATATATTTGCGCAAAACTAATTTGTGGGATATAATTTGTCGCCTATATGGTTCAAAAGATGAAAAACGGCAACTCCACGGTCTCCCGGGCGCTCAGCGGCCGGCGTCGGCCGAAAGTCCGGCGCGAGCGGGAGGTCGAAGTGATTCGGCACTTCCGGACCGTCATCCGGTCGATCCAGGCGCATTCGATCTGGGTCGAGCGCCAGTGCGGTGTCAGCGCCGCGCAGCTCTGGGCGTTGTGGGAAATCCACTCCGAACCCGGCCTGCGGGTCAAGGACATTTCGGAGCGCCTGTCGATCAAGCCGGCCACCGCCAGCAATCTGCTCGACAAGGTCCAGGCCAAGGGTCTGATCCGGCGCGATCGCTGCGGACCGGATCAGCGCGTGGTCCAGTTGTTCATCACGCCGGCCGGCGAGCAGCTGCTTGCCGATGCGCCCGGACCCGCCGAAGGTGCATTGCTGAACGCCCTGGCGCGGATGAATGACCGGGAATTGCAGGACCTCGGCAGCAGCCTGTTCACCCTGGTCGACAGCATGACAGTGCGTGAGCAGGAATTCGCCATGGCGCCGATTCCAACCGACGACCCGGATGACGCTTCCCGTCGGGCCTGAAAAACAAGAATCGATCCGATTCGTTCCACCCTGACTCAAACCCAGAAATTGAAATAAGCATGGATACCATTGTTCAAAAATATGGCGGGTCTTCACTCGCCGAAGATTCTCAACTTCGCGCCGTCGCCGAGCGCGTGGCGCGCACCCGGCGTGCCGGTCACCGGGTGGTCGTTGTGGTTTCTGCGCGCGGTGATACCACCAGCGAACTGCTGGCCAGCGCCGGACGCTTCAACACCAAGCCCGACCACCGCGAGCTCGACATGCTTCTGGCGGCCGGGGAGCAGACGTCCGCCTCCCTGCTTTCGCTGGTGCTGCAGGATCTCGGTGTTCCCGCCTGCGCCATGACCGGTCCCCAGGCCGGCGTACGGACCTGTAGTGGGCACCTGAACGCACGCATCAAGGAAGTCGAACCTGCGCGCATGCTCAAGGCGCTGGACCAGGGGAAAGTGGTCGTTGTGGCCGGTTTCCAGGGCTCGAGCCCGAGCGGTGACATCACCACCCTGGGTCGTGGCGGATCGGATACGACCGCCGTCGCCATTGCCGCTGCAGTGAAAGCCGCGCGCTGTGAAATCTACTCGGACGTGGACGGCGTCTACACCGCCGATCCGCGCCTGGTTCCAGACGCCATTCGCCTGCGCATGCTCAGCCTGGCCGAAATGAAGACGCTGGCCCACCATGGCGCCGGCGTGCTCAACGAGCGCGCGATCGACTACGCCTTGGCGCACGGCGTGACGATTCTTGCGCGTAAATCCCACGGTGAAGGCGGCCAGACCATCGTGCGCAAGGAGCCCGGAGCGGGGCGCTCCAGGATCGTCGGTATTGCCGCCCACAAGGAACTGATCAGCGTGGCATTTTCAGCCGAAACGGACCGGGAACAGCTGGCCGGGATGCTGGCCGAATACGATGCCTTCGCGCCCGAGCTCAGCGAACGCGACGCGGGTTGCTACCTGCTCCCCACCGAGCAGCTGGCCGACGTCGACGGGCTTGCCGAATCGCTGCGCAGCCGCTTTGGCGATACCGTGGAAGTGGGTTATCCGTTGGCCAGCGTATCGGCCGTGGGCTTCCAGGCGGGCCAGGACTCCAGCACGCTGGCGTTTGCAAAAAGTGCGCTTGCCGAAGCCGGTATCGAGGTTTGCCAGGCGTTCTCCTTCCCGCACGCGGTGACCTGCCTGGTCAGCGCAGACCAGGTGAACACTGCCGCGCAGGCCTTCCACGCCGGCTTCCGAATCACCGACTCCGGGGTGGCCGATGTCGCTTGAAACGGCGCACAAGCGGCCTGAAAGCGTCGTGGTCAGGTTCCGCCGGCCGCGCGCCGAAGACGGGGCCGCCATGTGGCGGCTGGTCAAGGACATGGGCGGCCTGGATCTCAACAGCGCCTATTTCTATGTGCTGTTTGCCAGGGACTTTGCCGATACCAGCCTGGTCGCCGAAACCGAAGACGGACGCATGGCCGGCTTTATTGTCGGTCATCGCCCGCCGGATCGTCCGGACGCTGTCTTTGTCTGGCAGATCGGCGTGGCGCCGTGGATGCGCCGTCAGGGTCTTGCCCGCCGCATGCTCGATGCACTGCTGGCGGCTCAGCCCGACAGCATTGACTGGCTGGAGGCCACGGTCGGCCCCGACAATGCCGCCTCAATGCAGCTGTTTCGTTCCATCGCGCGCGATCGCGGTGTTGAGTGCCAGGAGTTCGAATACCTGGGCGAGGCGCTTTTTCCGAATTCCCACGCGGCCGAACACCTGTTTCGGATCGGCCCGTTGAAACCCGAGCATTCGAACAAATCATCTTGAGAGAGGCAGATAACGTCATGAGTATTGAAACCATCAACCGACTCGAGTCCGAAGTGCGCGGCTACGTGCGCAACTTTCCCTGCGTGTTCACCCATGCCCGCGGTGCTCGCATGACCGACGAAGATGGTCGCGAGTACATCGATTTCTTTGCCGGAGCCGGGGTGATGAACTATGGCCACAATCACCCCCATCTGAAGCGCGCATTGCTGGACTACCTGTCCGAAGACCGCATCGTCCACAGCCTGGACATGGCGACCGAGGCCAAGGTGCGCTTTCTCGAGCGTTTCGAGGAAGTCATCCTCAAGCCGCGCGGACTGGACTACAAGGTCCAGTTTCCCGGACCGACCGGCACCAACGCGGTCGAAGCGGCACTGAAACTGGCCCGCAAGGTGACCGGCCGCGAGCAAGTGGTTTCGTTCACCAACGCCTTTCACGGCATGACCCTGGGCGCGCTGGCGGTGACCGGCAATTCCTTCAAGCGTGCCGGGGCCGGGGTGCCGCTTTCGCACGTCAGCATGGTGCCGTTCGACGGTTACCTGGACGACGGCAAGGACCAGAGCCTTGAGTTGCTGGACCGGCTGCTTTCCGACGAGGGCTCGGGCGTCGACAAGCCGGCCGCGGCCATCATCGAGACCGTGCAGGCCGAGGGCGGCGTCAACGTGGCGCGCATGGAGTGGCTGAAGGAGCTGGCCGCCGTGCTCAAGCGCCACGACGTGCTGCTGATCGTTGATGACATCCAGGTCGGTTGCGGCCGCACCGGGGCGTTCTTCAGCTTTGAAGAAGCCGGCATCAAGCCCGACATCGTCTGCCTGTCGAAGTCGCTGAGCGGCTTTGGCCTGCCCCTGGCGGTGACGCTCATGCGTCCGGAACTCGACCAGTGGGCGCCGGGCGAGCACAACGGCACCTTCCGCGGCCACAACCCCGCCTTCGTGACCGCAACCGCCGCCCTGGACTTCTGGGCCGATGACTCGCTCCAGCGCGATGTCGGGCGCAAGGCCGATCTGGTCAAGCGCCGCCTGGAAGCCCTGGTTCGTCGCATCCCGGCTCAGGCCGAGGTGCGTGGTCGCGGCCTGATTCAGGGCATCGAGTTCGCTGATCCCGCGATCGCCGCCGAGTGCTCGAAGGAGGCCTTCGCGCGCGGTCTGATCGTTGAAACCGCCGGGGTGGACGATCAGGTGCTCAAGCTGCTGCCGCCGCTGATGATCCCGGATGAAGACCTCGAAGCTGGTCTGAAGATCCTCGAGGAGGCCGTTGTCGCCGCCGTTGGACGTTCGAAGGCCGGCCGCAAGGTTGCCTAACGACTGAGCTCGGCCTTGTCCGGACCGCTGCCGACCAGCATGCGCGGCAGCGGTGCGGCGGTTTCGTGGCTCCAGAAGCCGGTGGTGATTTCGCTCAAGGCCCTGGACTCCCCGTTCAGCAGGACCACCAGGCCGGTCTTGCGCTCCTGCGAATAGCTGATGTCGGCAACAAAGCCGCGGACCCAGCCGGAGTGCAGGTACAAGTCCTCGTCGCCGAGGGTGTAGATTCGCCACCCCAGCCCGTAGTGGGCGTCGCTGAGCAAATCCCGCCAGGCACCGCGCCGCAGGTCACGCAGCGTGCGAACCCGTTTTTCCTTCAGCGGCCGGATCACGTCCGGCGAGAGCACGTCGGGGCGGTAGCCCTGTTGCGCGATCAGCCAGCGCGCCAGGTCAAGGACGTTGGCGTTGACGCCGGCCGCCGGCGGAACCAGGTAGTAGGATTCGGCCACCTCGACCGGATGCCAGACCTGGCCGCGAGCCAGACGGACATGGGGAGAGGCGCGGTTGGACTCGGCCAGGAAGGCCGCGCGTCCGGTCGAGGCGCGCCTCATGCCCAGCGGCTGGAACAGCCGCTCGGCCAGAAGGTCCTCGTAGCGCTGTCCGGTGCTCTGTTCGATCGCCGGACCGACCAGCGCGAACAGCACGTTCTGGTAGGTATAGCAAGTCCCGGGCTGGCACAGCGGCTGCAGGGACGCGAACTGGGGCAGGATGCGATCCAGCGGCTGGTTGGCGTTGAGCAGGTTGTCGTAGGCGTTCGACACCACCCCGGTGGATTGGCCGACCAGGTGCTGAAGCTGCAACTGGCGCGTGGACTCCACGTCCTGCAAGCGAAATTCCGGCAGGTAGTGGGTCACCGCATCGTCCCAGCGCAGGCGGTTTTCCGCCACCAGCAGGCTGGTCAGCTGGGCGGCAAAGGTCTTGGATACCGAGGCCGTGCGAAACACGGTGTCTGCGGTGACCGGTTCCGGGCTGCCGACCCGGCGCACGCCGTGGGTTCCTACCCGCTCGATCCGGCCGTTTCGGACCACGGCATAGGCCCCGCCGGGCACGCCGTGCTCGATCAGGGTGCTGCGGAAGTGGCGGTCGAAATCCTCAAGCCCGTGCGCCGGATCGGCGAGAGTCACGCCGGCCAGCGCCGCAAGGCAGACCAGCAGGGCAGTCAGAGCGCGGTTTGGCTGCGGCATCGGGGCTGACGGACTCGAAAAGCGGAGTTGAGTATAGAGCATCACCGATACGAACCGAATTCGATCAATGCAGTTTGAGCGAGGGCCGCAGGAAGTGGCTCAGACTGCGAACGGCCATCATCAGCGAACCTCGGATCAGGCCGTAGACTTCCAGCAAATGTCGCCGGTACAGCGAATGGTAGGTAAACCTCGCCAGCCGCCCCTCGACCATGATCCCGCCGCCGAGAAACGAAAACAGGTTGCCCACGGTATGGAAGCGGGACAGGTTGACCAGCGAGCCCAAATCCCGGTAGACGTACTCACGGCGCGGTTCGCGGCCTTCGAGGATGTCGATCAGGTTCCTGACCACCATGTGGCCCATCTGGCGCGCGACCTGGCCGCGCGGCGGCGCCAGGCTGCCGTCCGGCTGCGGGCAGGCACAGCAGTCGCCGATGGCGAAAATGCGATCATCTTGAGTGGTCTGGGCGTTCGGACGAACCAGCACCTGGTTGGATGAGGTGGTTTCCAGCCCGCCGATGTCGGCCAGCACGTCGGGTGCCTTGATGCCGGCCGCCCACAGGGCAAGATCGGCCTCCAGTACCGATCCATCGGCAAGGATGATCCGGCCCGGCTCGGCCTGCACCACACCCTGCCCGGTGCGAATGGTGATTCCCATCTCCCGAAGCTGGCCGGCCACTGACTCGCGGATTGCCGGTCGATGAACGTCGGGCAGGATGTCGCTCTTGGCCTCCACCAGCGTGATCGACAGCATGCCAGCGTGGACGTTGAAGCCGTAGCCCTTGAGCTGGTGCACCGCGTTGGCCATTTCGGCCGCCATCTCGGCCCCGGTTGAGCCGGCCCCGATGATGACCACCTTGATTTTTTCCTCAAGGCGTTCGTCGCGTGCGTAGCGCAGGAAATGCTTGCGCAGGCTTCGCTGGATGTCGAGCGCCTGGGATGTGGTGTCGAGGAAGCGGCAGTTCTGCTGGACGCCCGGGATGCCGAAGTCGTCGGCGACGCTGCCCACGGCAATGACCAGGTAGTCGTAGCCGATCTGCCGGGCCGGCAGCAGTTCCTGGTCGCCGTCGAGGATCGGCGCCAGCTCGACGTGGCGACGCCCCCGATCGATATCGACCAGTGTTCCCTGCTGGAAACGGTAGCCGTTGATCCGGGCGTGGCCGCGGTAGCTCATGGCCTCGATGCCGGTATCCAGCGATCCGGTCGCCGCTTCGTGCAGCAAGGGCTTCCAGACGTGTGCCTCGGCCATGTCGACCAGGACCACATCGGCCTTGCCCTTGCGGCCCAGGTGCCGGCCCAGGCGAGTGGCGACGCCGATTCCGCCGGCGCCGCCGCCGACTACAACAATACGGGGTGGGCTCATGGTTTGCCTTTTTTGTCAAGTTGACGTGGGTCAAGCAAGCCCGTGCGGGCTTCTGCTACATTGCACTCTGGATGAAAACTACAGGTTAGTGTGTCATGGGAATCGGAAACATCGGAGTTCCGCAGCTGATCATTCTTCTCGTCGTCGTGATGCTGGTGTTCGGCACCAAGAAGATCCGCAACCTCGGTGGCGATCTGGGATCGGCCATCCGCGACTTCCGCAAGGGCATGAATGAAACCGAGTCGGCGGTCGAAGAGGCGGTCGAAGACGTCGAAAGTGACCCCGCCGCCAAAAGCTGACAAGGTCTCTGTTCGCAAGCCGGCCGTCCCGGTCGGTGTTTTTGCGCTCGCCGACATGGCTTGAGGGTCAACCGCGCTCGTAGTGGCGCCGGTCGTTGCGCGTTCCCATGTAGTACAACCCGCCGGACAGGCCGTAATCGGCCGGGTCCAGCGTCTCGCATCGGTCGGCCTGTTCGCCGGCCCGGACCAGGCTTTCGTATTCGGCGATGCTCAGGCGGCGCCGTTTTGCCAGTGCTTCTCCGGGGTCCAGCGCCGCCTGCCAGTCGCCCGCCCCTTCGGCGACCTGTCCCAGGCAATAGGTGGCGCCGCAGCCGCTGCCGTAGGAAAACAGGCTGATGTCCTTGCCGGCCAGTTCAGCGCCGGCCCGGCGCAGCAGGTCGATCAGCGATAGAAACAGCGAGCCGGTGTAGATGTTGCCGACGTCGGCGTTCAGGGTCAGCCAGGGCACGCACAGGCGCTCATAACTTTCGACCAGCTGCTGCCAGGTCGAGGCTTCGGCCTTGTTGAGGGCATGACCCAGTTCCATTTCCAGCTCGCGCTGATGCGCCTTGAAGGCCATCTTCACGAACGGGACGTGATACAGGCAGGCGTCGAGCCCGGCGAGCAGGTCGTTGCGTTCGCCGACCGCGTCCAGGCGCGCGCCCTTGAGGGCGTCGAGGTAGCACTGGATGGAATAGTGGCCGTCGGCGAGGGCGTACTTGGAGTACAGCGGTCGCCAGAAGTCCATGACCTGGCGGGTGTAATCGCCGATGGTACGGGGCTGGATGCGCAGCAGACGAGGATTCCCGGAAACCACCATGGCCACCGCGCCCGCGCCCTGGGTCGGCTCGCCGGGCGTACCCAGGCCGTAGCTGGCGATGTCGGACGCGATGACCAGCGCCTTGCGCCCGCGCGCTCTCCCGGAAGCAATCCAGTCCATGGAGGCGGTCAGCCCGGCCATTGCCCCGTAGCAGGCATGCTTGGTTTCAAAGGTCCGGCAACGCTCGTTCAGACCGAGCAGGTCGTGGACGTAGACCGCGACCGGCTTGCTGTGGTCGACCCCGGTCTCGGTACCGACGATCAGGGTGCCGATTTCGTCCGGATCAACGCCGAAGGCCCTGACCGCCTGGGCGCCGGACTCGACCGCCATGGTGACGGTGTCTTCGCACGGGCTGGCGATGGCCATTCGGTGCTGACCCAGGCCCTTGGTGAATTTGGCCGGATCCACGCCGCGGGCCCGGGCCAGGTCGGCCAGGTCAACGTAGGCGGCCGGGCCGGCAAAGGCCAGCGCATCGATGCCGACGGGAACAGAATGACTCATGCTGATCGGGGTGGGCTCTTGGCTGTCGGAAGTCGCTCAGGATACCGTAACCATCTTGCGTCGGAGAAAGGCGATCTGGGTCTGCAGCGGCAGGTCCTTGGGGCAGACGTCGTGGCAGCCGAGCAGGGTCATGCAGCCGAACACGCCGTCATCGTCGCCGATCAGCTGGTAGAAGTCGCTGTCCGATCGCCGATCGCGCGGATCGAGGCGGAAGCGAGCAATCTTGTTCAGGCCAACGGCTCCGACGAAATCCGGGCGCATCCGCGCCGTGCCGCAGGCGGCTACGCAGCAACCGCACTCGATGCAGCGGTCGAGTTCGTAGATCTGTTCGGCCAGCTCGGGCTCCATGCGCTCTTCCAGGGCGTGCAGGTCTGCCGATTCGGTTTCGTGAATCCAGGTCTCCAGGCGCTCGCTCATGCCGCGCATCCATGCGCCGGTATCGACCGACAGATCGCCGATCAGCCTGAACGCCGGCAAGGGGGCCAGGGTGATTTCCGGACCCAGAGTCGAGGTGAGGGTGCGGCAGGCCAGGCCGGGCCGGCCGTTGACGACCATGCCGCAGCTGCCGCAGATGCCGGCCCGGCAGACGAAGTCGAACTGCAGCGACGGCTCGAAGCGTTCACGGATTTCATTCAGGGCGATGAACAGGGTCATGCCTTCGTACTCTTCTAGCTCGTAGCGCGCCCAGCCCGGTTCGCTGTCGGGATCCTGCGGGTTGTGGCGCAGGACCCGGATCACCAGGGTGCGGACCGGGGTTTCGGTCTGGATGGTCATGGCTTGGTCTCCAGGCGCTGGTTGCGGGGACGGTATTTTTCCGGCAGCAGGTGATCGAAGGGCATCAGCGCGGCCTGGCGTGCGTAGTGGTCGTCGGGGTCGATCTGTTTGAGGATCTTTTCGACCTCGGCCTGGCGCGGCGCGCTGTCGGGATGGTCGATGTGGTCGCGCGTGCCGTAGCCGCGAAAACCCGGCGGCAGTTCCATGTCGGCCACGTCGATGGCTTCGTAGTCGAGCCGGGGCAGACTGGCCCCGGGTGCCGGCCAGGTCGTGATGGATCGATTCAGCCAGTCGCGGTCGTTGCGCTGCGGGAAATCCTCGCGGAAGTGCGCGCCGCGGCTTTCGCTGCGCTGGCGCGCCCCGAGTGCTGCGCACAGGGCCAGCTTGAGCATCTTCGGCAGGCGATAGGCGGCGACCAGTTCGGGATTGGCGCCGGGTGCGGCACAGCGAACGCCCACCTGCCGGCTGCGGCACAGCAGGTCTTCGAGTTCCCCAACCGCCCGGTCGAGCTCCTTGCCGGTGCGGAAAATGCCGACCTGGTCGATCATGATTTCTTCCATGCGCTTGCGGATGGCCGTTGCGCTCTCGCTGCCGGGGCCGGCTGTCAGGGTGTCCAGGGCGGCTTGCTCGCGCTCGACGAATTCGCGCACCAGGCCGGTGGAGACGTTGATGTCGCTGGCCGAATCGG
>REEW01000155.1 GCA_007694885.1 Wenzhouxiangella sp.
CCTGAAACCTTAACCCTGTTCCGTAAACCGCAACCCTCCACCGCTCCTTGAAAACCTCCCCCCGCAGGCCCATTTGCAGGGACAGTGACCAGTTGACACCGTCCACCACAGGATCTTTTGCCATGACCGAAGTTGCCGGGGTCGAAACCCGTTCTTTTGATACCGAGGTTCATCAGCTGCTCAAGCTGATGATCAACGCGCTGTACTCCAACCGCGAGATTTTCCTTCGCGAACTGCTCTCCAACGCCTCGGACGCCAGCGACAAGCTGCGCTTCGAAGCGCTGACCGACGAGCGGCTCAAGGGGCTGGATCAGGATCTGGCCATCGATATCGCCTTCGACGCCGAAGCCGGCGTGCTCTCCATTCGGGATCGCGGCATCGGCATGAACCGGGACGAGGTCATCGAAAACCTGGGCACCATCGCCCGGTCGGGCACGCGCCGGTTTCTCGAGAGCCTGTCGGGCGATCAGCGCAAGGACGCGCGCCTGATCGGCCAGTTCGGGGTTGGCTTCTATTCGGCCTTCATCGTCGCCGAGGAGGTGACGGTGGCCACCCGGCGGGCCAACGAAAGCCCGGATTCCGGGGTGCGCTGGGTCTCCGATGGCCAGGGCGAGTATCGCATCGAGACCGTCGAGCGCCCCGAGCAGGGCACCGAAATCACCCTCAAGATTCGCCCCGAGCACCGTGATCTGCTGACGGCCTGGCAGCTCAAGCGCATCATTCACCACTATTCCAACCACCTTGCGTTCCCGATTCGACTGCACAAGCCCGCCGCCGGGCAGGAAGAGGCTTCCGAGGCCACCGACGCCGAGGTCGAGCTGGTCAACGACAGCAAGGCGCTGTGGACGCGGTCGCGGGCCGAGGTTGGCGAGGACGAGTACCGCGATTTCTACAGCAGCCTGACCGGGGATCCCGACGCGCCGTTGAGCTGGGCCCATCATCACGTCGAGGGCAGCCAGCGTTTCAGCCTGCTGCTGTTTGTGCCGTCCTCGGCGCCGTTTGACATGCTGATCAATCGCGATGATCGCGAAGGGGTCAAGCTCTACATCGAGCGGGTGTTCATCATGGATGCTGCCGAGCAGGTCGTGCCGCGCTACCTGCGCTTCATGCGCGGGGTGATCGACTCGGCCGACCTGCCGCTGAACATCTCGCGCGAGATGCTGCAGGACAGTCCGCTGCTGAAGAAAATCCGCGCGACCGTGGTCAAGCGCAGCCTCGATCTGATCGAGAAGCTGGCCGAGCAGGGCGGTGAACCCTGGCGCAAGTTCCTTGAAGCGTTCGGCTCGGTGCTCAAGGAAGGCGTGATCGAGGACTTCGAGCAGCGCGAGCGCATCGCCGGATTGCTGCGGTTCTCGTCGACCAGCAATGCAGGCGATGACGCGGTCGGGCTGGATGATTACATCGAGCGGATGAAGGAAGATCAGGAGCACATCTGGTACCTGACCGCCGACAGCCTGCAGGTGGCGCGCAACAGCCCGCACCTGGAAGTGTTCGAAAAACACGGCATCGAGGTATTGCTGCTGACCGATCGCATCGATGAATGGCTGGTTGGCCACCTGAACGAATACAAGGGCAAGACGCTGAAGTCGGTGGCCCGCGGCAAGCTGGACCTGGGCGAGAAGACCGAGCCGGATGCCGCGGCACTGGCCCTGGCTGGACGGATCAAGAAAGCGCTGGGCGAGAAAGTCGGCAACGTTCAACCCGGCGGTCGCCTGACCGAGTCGCCGGCCTGCGTGGTCGCCGACGACAACGAGTTGTCTCCGCTCATGGCGCGGATGATGCGCCAGGCCGGGCAGGAAGTGCCCGAGCTCAAGCCCAACCTCGAGATCAATCCCGACCACGCCCTGCTGGGTTTGATGGCGCGAAGCGACGATGAGGCGCGTTTTGCCGAGCTGGCCAGCCTGATTCTGGATCAGGCCCTGCTGGCCGAGGGCGCGGAGTTGGCCGATCCGGCCACCTACGTGCGCCGGGTCAACGCATTGCTGGTCGAAGCCCTGGACGATAGCGGGAGCGGTGAAGCCGCGCAGGCAGCGTCCTGAGCGCCGCCCAGTGTCCGCACGGGGGCCGCGGCTGGCGGCAAACAAACCAGTGACCGGAAAAACCGCATGAGGCCGCCGGATTCGTCCACGTGGCGCAGTTCTCTGGGCGAGTGGGTGGAGGGCCGGCAGTTCACGCGCTTCATCATCGTGCTGATCGTGATCAACGCGATCATTCTCGGCCTGGAAACCTCGCCGGCGGTCATGGACGTGGCCGGGACAGCGCTGATTTTCGCAAACCAGACGATCCTGGGCGTGTTCGTTGTCGAGATCGCGCTCAAGCTGCTGGCCTTCGGCCCGCGCTTTTTTCGTTCCGGCTGGAACGTGTTCGACTTTTTCATCGTCACGATCGCCCTGGTGCCGGCCGCCGGGCCGTTCGAAATCCTGCGTGCCCTGCGCATTCTGCGCGTATTGCGCCTGTTATCCCAGGTGCCGAAGCTGCGCGCGATCATCGAATCCCTGCTGCGCGCCTTGCCCGGGATCGGCTGGACCGCGCTGCTGCTGGTGCTGGTGTTCTACATCTTCGCGGTGATGGGGACGATGTTGTTTGCCGAGGACTTTCCGGAGTACTGGGGCAACCTGGGTTTGAGCCTGTTTTCGCTGTTTCAGATCATGACCCTGGAATCCTGGTCGTCGGGCGTTGCCCGGCCGATGATGGAAGCCTATCCGCTGATCTGGATTTACTTCGTCCCGTTCATCCTGATCTCGAGCTTCATGGTGCTCAACCTGTTCATCGCCATTATCGTCACGGCCACCCAGTCGATTCACCACGACGAGGAGGCCGAGCAGCACCAGGCCCTGCTCGACGAGCTCAAGCGCATCAGCGAGCGCCTGGAGCGGCTGGAGAAAACGCGGCAGTGAGTGGCGATACGTCTTTACCGCAGATGAACGCAGATGAACGCAGATGTTTTTTTCGGGTGGATAGGATCGAAGGGCAGGGCTCGGGTTTTTGTCTCGGCGTCTTTGGCGTGCACCCCATTTTTATCCGCGTTTATCCGCGTTCATCTGCGGTTTCCTGTCCTTTCAGGCGCAAAGGCCGCTGATGTCGGAACAACCGGTCAGGCTGGACAAGTGGCTGTGGGCGGCGCGGTTTTTCAAGACCCGCGGACTGGCCCAGCAGGCGGTCAAGGGCGGCCGCGTCGAGATCAACGGCGCCAGGCCCAAGGCCTCGCGCCTGGTGCGGTCCGGGGATAGCCTGCGCATCGGCAAGGGCGAAATGATGTTCGAGGTCGAAGTGCTCAGCGTCGGCGAAAAGCGCGTCTCGGCGCCGCTGGCCCGGGAGATGTACCGGGAAACCGAGGCCAGCTTGAAACGCCGTCAGGACCAGATCGAAGCGCGTCGGCAGGAGGGAGAGGTTTCCGGTGATCCCGGTCGTCGGCCTGACCGTCGCCAGCGCCGGGCGATTCGGAAAGTCCTGCGCGGTGACTGAACGCGATCCTCCGCGCGGGATTCCGCCGGCCGGACGTTTTGCCCTGTGCGCAGCATTGGCCTCGAGCATCGGCCAGACCTTTTTCATCGGCCTGTTCGGGGCCGACTTCCGGGCCGATTTCGGCCTGAGCGAGGCAGCCTTGGGGGCACTCTACGGTGGCGCGACCCTGACCAGCGGTCTGCTGATGTTCTGGTTGGGGGCGATCGCCGATTACTGGTTGCTGCGCCGCGCCATTGTTTTGAGCAGTCTCGTGCTGGCGACCGGAGCGGTGCTGGTCGGACTGGCCGATGCGGCCTGGGTGCTGGTCGCCGGACTGTTCCTTCTGCGCCTGGGCGGGCAGGGTCTGACCGGCCACCTGGCGGTGGTCGCTGCCGCTCGCCACGCGCGACGTCGTCGCGGTCGCGCGGTGGCCATGGCTTCCTACGGGTTCATCCTGGGCGAGGCCACTTTCCCGCTCGCGGTGGTCTTGCTGCTGGACCTTGTGAGTTGGCAGCAGGTCTGGTTGCTGGCTGCGGTGGTACTGGCCGGACTGGCCGCACCGCTGCTGTACGTGCTCGCCAGCAGCCTGGGGTCGGACGAACCCCCGGACAGGCCGTCAAGCCCGGCGGTGGCGTTGCCGATGGGCCGCCGCCACTTGCTCGGCAACGGCGGGTTTTTGCGCGTGCTCAGCGTGGTCCTGGTGCCCCCGGTTCTGGTCACCGCGGTCTTCCTGCACCAGGGCACGCTTTCGGAGCTGCTGGACTGGCAGCGCAGCGACATCGCCCGCGGATTCATGGTGTTCGCCGCCGTCCAGGCCCTGCTGGCTTTCGCCGGTGGTCGCCTGATCGACCGTTTCAGCGCGCGCAGTCTGCTGCGCTTTTCCCTGCTGCCGGCCGCGGCAGCGATGCTGGGGCTGGGTCTGTTGCCGTCGGGCCCGGCCCTGTGGCTGCTGTTTGCCGGTCTGGGAATGACCGCCGGTCTGAACGGGGTCATCAGCGGCGCGGTCTGGGTCGAACTGTTCGGCACCGCCCAGCTGGGCATGATTCGAGGGGTGTACGCCGCGCTGATGGTCGTCAGTACCGCGCTGGGCCCGGTGCTCCTGGGCTGGCTGCTGGGCCTGGGGGTTTCGCTCCTGGCGATGGGGTTGGCGCTGGCGTTTTATGTGCTGATCGTCCCGGCATTGCTGGTGCCCGGCATCCAGGGGTTCGAGCGGGAACCCTGAACTACTGCCAATGCCGGACGCCGGCTATCCGGCCGGGCCGCTCTCCAGTTCTTCCCAGCGTGCGTACAGGGCATCCAGTTCGCCCTGCAGGCGGTTGATCTCCTGGCCCGCCTGACCGATCCGTTCGGGTTCGCCGCGGTAGAAGTCCGGGTCGTTCATGCGCTCGCCCAACGCCGCGATCCGTTGCTCCAGGGTCTCGACTTTTGCCGGAAGCTGGGCGAGCTCCCGGGCCAGCTTGTAGCTGAGCTTGGGCGGTCGCTTGGGCGCGACCGGCGCGGCAGCCGGCGCCCCGGCAGGTTCCCGGCGGCCGGGTTCCCGAGCCGTGCCCGACGCCTGGCGCGAACGCTGGCGCAGCCAGTCGTGGTAGCCGCCGACGTACTCGCCGACCCGACCTTCGCCCTCCATCACCAGGGTGCTGGTGATCACGTTGTCGATGAAATCGCGGTCATGACTGACCAGCAAGAGCGTGCCGGGGTATTCGGCCAGCAACTCCTCGAGCAGTTCCAGGGTCTCCAGATCGAGATCATTGGTCGGCTCGTCCATGACCAGCAGGTTCGAGGGACGGGCGAACAGGCGGGCCAGCAACAGGCGGTTGCGCTCGCCGCCGGAGAGCTTGGTGATCGGCGCCCGCGCTCGTTCCGGCGCGAACAGAAAGTCTTGCAGGTAGCCGATGATGTGCTTGCGCCGGCCGTTGATCTCGACGAAGTCGCGACCCTCGGCGACGTTGTCGGCGGCACTCCAGTCATCGCGAAGAACCGCACGCTGCTGGTCGAAGTAGGCAATTTCCAGACCCGTGCCCGGCGTCACCGAGCCGCGGTCGGGCGAAAGCTGCCCGAGCAGAAGCTGAAGCAGGGTCGACTTGCCGCTGCCGTTGGGGCCGATCAGGCCGATCCGGTCGCCGCGCAGGATGGTTGTCGACAGCCCCTCGACGATGACCTGATCGCCCCAGGCGAAGTGCACGTCTTCTACCTTGATGACTTTTTTACCGGATTGGGCGGCCAGGCCGGCACTCATCTCGACCTTGCCGGCGCGTTCGCGTCGTTGGGCTCGTTCCCGGCGCATTTTCTCCAGGGCCCGGACCCGACCCTCGTTGCGCGTGCGGCGCGCCTTGATGCCCTGGCGAATCCAGATTTCCTCTTCGGCCAGCTGGCGGTCGAAGCGCCGGTTTTCCAGGGTTTCGGCGTGGGCGCGCTCGGCGACCCGGCGCAGGTAGTTTTGCCAGTCGCCCGGCCAGGAGGTCAGCCGACCGCGATCCAGCTCGACGATGCGGGTCGCCAGATTCTGCAAGAAGCGCCGATCGTGGGTGACGAAGACCAGGCTGGCGTCGAGCTGGCCGAGAAAGCCCTCCAGCCACTCGATGGATTCGATGTCGAGGTGGTTGGTCGGCTCGTCGAGCAACAGCACGTCCGGCTTCGATACCAGCGCCCGGCCGAGCAGAACGCGGCGTTTGCGACCGCCGGAGAGCTGGGTGAACGGCTGGTCGCCGTCCAGGTCCAGCTCGCTGAGCAGGCGTTCGACCTGTTGTTCCAGGTCCCAGCCACCAGCGGCATCGATCCGGGCGTGCAGGTCGGCCAGGCGGTTCGGGTCCGGCGAGTCCTGGCTGATATGGTGATACTCGGCCAGCAAATCGCCCAGATCGCCCAGGCCGGCAGCGATCTGGTCGAACACGCTGCCTTCGGCGCCTGCCGGCACCTCTTGCTGCAGGCGCGCCACGCGCACGCCCTCCGGGCGGATGATCGTGCCGTCATCGGGCTCCAAAAGGCCGTCGAGCAAGCGCAGCAGGGTTGATTTTCCGGCGCCGTTGCGGCCGACCAGGGCAATGCGTTCGCCCGGCTGGATGTCCAGGTCCACGCCCTCGAGCAGCAGTGGCCCGCCGATGGAAAAGTCGAGGTTTCGTAATGACAGTAGCGCCATGGGTCTAGCGGTTCGGCAGGAGCGACGGTGGGTTTCGGGGCGACACGATTTTGCCTTCGGCAGGTGGGTGGGATCGACATGGTAGCCGATCGGGCCGATGCGCTATGATCTTGTCACCTCAGCGGGAGGGAAAGCCTTGAGCAAAACGCCACTCAACCGCCTGGACTGGACCTATCAGAGCGGGTTCTGCGATGAACTGATCGGGCCGCGCGGGCGCCCGCGCCCGGCCAGCCGCAGGCTTTGGAAGTACCTGAAAAAGCTCGACCGCGATGAACTGCTGGAACGTCGCGACGCGTGTGAAGTGGCGGCGCTGGTCGCCGGCATCACTTTTCGCGTCTACCACGATGCCGGCAGCGCCGACCGGGCCATGCCCTTCGATCTGATCCCGCGCATCATCCCCTTGAACGAATGGCAGCGCATCAGCGCGGGACTGGAGCAGCGGGTGACCGCGCTCAACCTGTTCATCAATGACCTGTACGGCGAGCAGAGAATCATCCAGGACGGGATATTCCCCGCGGACATCCTGGCCGGTTCGGCCAATTTCCGCGAGCAGTGCCGCGGCATTCGCCCGCGCTACGGCGTCTGGGCCCACATCTGTGGTTCGGATCTGGTCCGCGATGCCGATGGCACGATGTACGTGCTCGAAGACAACCTGCGGGTCCCGTCCGGGGTGTCCTACATGCTCGAGAACCGCCAGGTCATGAAGCGCGTCTTTCCCGAGTTGTTCGAGGACATCGACATTCAGCCGGTCGATGATTACCCGGCGCGCCTGTTCGACATGCTCGCCAGCCTGTCGCCGCGCCCGGCCGATTATCCGGTCGTGGCCGTGCTCACCCCGGGGCAATACAACTCGGCGTATTTCGAGCATGCCTGGCTGGCCCAGCAGATGGGCGTGGAACTGGTCGAGGGCCGCGACCTGGTCGTGCCCGATGACGACTGCGTCTATATGCGCACCATTCACGGCCTGCGCCAGGTCGACGTGATCTACCGGCGCATTGACGATGCCTTCCTCGATCCGGAGGTTTTTCGCAAGGATTCGCTGCTCGGCGTGCCTGGACTGATGCGGGCCTGGAGAGCTGGTCACGTTGGTCTGGCCAACGCTCCCGGAGCGGGTGTGGCCGACGACAAGGTGGTCTATTCCTACGTCCCCGAGATCATTCGGTACTACCTCGACCAGGATGCGTTGATCCCCAACGTGCCAACCTGGCGCTGCAGCATCCAGGCCGAACTCGACCATGTCCTGGCCAACATCGACCAGCTGGTGGTCAAGCCGGCCAATGAGTCGGGCGGCTACGGCATGCTGATCGGGCCGCACGCCAGCCGCACCGAGCACGCGCAGTTCAAGCGCCTGATCAAGGCCGATCCACGCAATTACATCGCCCAGCCGACCCTGGCGATCTCGACCTGCCCGACCCTCTACGGCACTCAGATCGCACCCCGGCACGTCGACTTGCGGCCGTTCATCCTGTCCAGCGACCAGCACTACGTGACGACCGGCGGTCTGACCCGGGTGGCCATGCGGGCCGGATCGCTGGTCGTGAACTCCTCGCAGGGCGGCGGCAGCAAGGACACCTGGATCGTCGATACCGACAGCGGGAGTGAAAACTGATGCTGTCACGCGTGGCTGAAAATCTCTACTGGTACGGTCGCTACCTGGAGCGTGCCGAGGATCTGGGTCGGTTGATCAACGTCAACGGCCACCTGATGCTGGATTTGCCGCGCAAGATGGCGCCCGGCTGGGCGCCGCTGATCCGGATCACCGGTAGCCAGTCCTTGTTCGACGAACTGTTCGATGACAACGGTGAACGCCAGGTGGTCCGTTTCCTGCTGGCCGAGCCGCGCCATTCGGGATCGGTTCTGTCGTGCCTGAACCTGGCCCGCGAGAATTTGCGCGCTGCGCGCGACCTGCTGCCGCGCGAGGTCTGGGAGCAGACCAACGATCTGTGCCTGACGGCCCAGGCGCAACTGGCCGGCAACCTGTCCAAACGGCGCCGCCAGGAGTTCATCGACCTCATGATCCGGCGCTGTCAGCAGCTGATCGGCATGCTCTCCGATATCATGAGCCACGACTACGCCTGGGACTTCATCCTGCTGGGCCGCTACCACGAGCGTGCCGACATGACCACCCGGATCCTCGACGTGCGCTCGGCGCA
Organism: Wenzhouxiangella sp.; assembly: GCA_007694885.1. Lineage (GTDB taxonomy): Bacteria > Pseudomonadota > Gammaproteobacteria > Xanthomonadales > Wenzhouxiangellaceae > Wenzhouxiangella. The sequence goes on from REEW01000155.1 coordinate 8,734, forward strand.
CCTGCTGCGCGGCGTCGACGATATCAAGCCCTTCGATCAGCTGCAGTGGATGAGCGTGCTGAAATCGCTGACCGCCTACCAGATGTACCGGCGACATGTCCGCCTGCGGGTGCGCGGGCCGGATGTGCTGCGCTTCCTGCTCGGCAACCCGCTGTTCCCGCGCTCGGTGGTGTTTTGCCTGGAAGCCATGGCCGAGCGTCTCGAGGGCTTGCCGGAGCATGAGGACACGCTGGTGGCGGTGGGCCGGCTGAAGCGCTTGATGGACCAGGCCGATCCCGAGGTGCTGGTTCAGGGCCAGCTCAGCGAATTTCTCGACCGGATCCAGCTTGAATTGATCGGCATCGGCGAGTCGATTACCCAGACCTGGTTTCGCGTCCAGCCGTCGGAATGAATCAGCCGCGTTGCCAACCCTGCGGATCGGGCAATTCGAGGAAGGCCTGACCCAGCTTTTCGTTCCAGGTTTCGCCAAGTTCCTTCAAATACGGATCGTCGCCCTCGAGCTTCAGGCGCCGTTCCAGTGCGTGCCGCCCGGCCGGGCAGACCGCCACTTCCAGCGGCGGGCCGACGGAGAGATTGGAGCGCATGGCCGCGTCCATCGAGACCAGGGCCAGGCGCGCGCCCAGGTCCAGACTCAGTCCGGCATTGGCCAGGCGCGACAGGATCGGCTTGCCGTACTTGGTCTCGCCGATCTGTAAAAACGGTTTCTGGCGCGAGGCGGCGATGTAGTTGCCCTGGGGATAGATCAGGAAAATGTCGTGCGGACCGGTCCCGACCTGGCCGCCGAGCAGGAAGGTGGCTTCCGGGTTGAAGCCCGAGGCTTGATCGGCCGCCGGAGCAACCGTCTGCTGAATCTGGCGATTGATTTCGCCGACGTAGGCGGCGATCTCGTCGAGGTGCTCCAGGGTGTCGAGATTGCGGGTTGCCTGCGGGTTGCCGAGGTCGCGGTTGATCTGGCTGCGCACGGCCTGCGAGGTGGCCAGGTTGCCCGACGAAAGCAGGACCACAACTCGATCCGGCGCGGTCTGGAAGACGTGCATCTTGGAATAGACGCTGATGTCGTCGAGGCTGGCGCTGGTCCGGGAATCCGAGGCCAGGACCAGACCGGCATTCAGGCGCAGGCCCAGGCAGTAGGTCATTGGCTGGCGGCTAAGCTCGTCTTCGCAAAAGCGCAAAGCATAGCAGACCGGACTGGCCATCGTCCTTTGAACCGGTGCCCAATGCCCCGGCTCGTTTCATCCACCATCACGCCCAATTACGCACCGTCAGCCGGAGTCTTCGTCGTCTTTACCGGTTGGCCTGAACGGGCGGCCGTCCGGGGCGGCCCAGCCCAGGTTGAGGTGGCGAGTGACCGCCTTTTCGATCTCGACCAGGGCGAAGATCAGCAGCCCGAAACCGATGACCAGCCACCAGTACTGGGCCGGCAGCCCGGAGGTGCCGAAAACGGTCTGGGCGCCGGGCAGGTAGGTAAAGATCATTTGCATGACCACCAGCAGGCTGACGCTCAGCCAGGCCCAGCGATTGCTGAACATGGCTTCCTTGGTCAGCGTCGGCGCCTGCCAGCGCCGGCAGTTGAACAGGTAGGTGATCTGACCGGCGACCAGCACGTTGACGGCCATGGTCCGGGCGAGTATTTCATCGCCGGTCTCGGCCAGTACCTGGTTGAACAGGATGAAGGTGCCGGCGGTCAGAACCAGGCCGACCCACAGGATACGGGCGACCACGAACGAGGTCAGCAGCTCCTGGTCGAGTGGGCGCGGTCGGCGTCGCATGACGTCTTTTTCCAGCGGCTCGAAAGCCAGCGACAGGGCCAGGGTCACGGCGATGGCCATGTTGACCCACAGGATCTGGACCGGAGTGATCGGCAGGACCAGTCCGGCGAGCACGGCCAGGATGATCACCAGGGCCTGGGCGGCGTTGGTCGGAAGTACGAACAGGATGGCCTTGCGGATGTTGTCGTAGACCCCGCGGCCCTCTTCGATGCCGTTGACGATGGTGGCGAAATTGTCGTCGGCCAATACCATTTCGGCGGCCTGGCGCGAGGCCTCGGTGCCCTTGATGCCCATGGCCACGCCGATGTCGGCACGCTTGAGCGCAGGGGCGTCGTTGGCACCGTCGCCGGTCATGGCCACGACCTGGTGGTGGGCCTGCAGGGCCTTGACCAGCCGCAGCTTGTGTTCTGGCGTGGTGCGGGCGAAGACGTCGGTTTCGAGTACCCGATCGTGCAGTTCATCCGCTTCGAGCCGATCGATTTCGTGCCCGCTCATCGCCATCCCGTCTTTTTTCATCAGGCCCAGTTCGATGGCGATGGACCGGGCCGTGGCGATGTGGTCGCCGGTAATCATCTTGACCCGGACGCCGGCGCTCTGGCAGGAGCGAATGGCCTCCGGCACTTCCTTGCGCGGTGGATCGGCGAATCCGACCAGGCCGAGCAGGGTCAGGCCCTCCGGCGGTTGATCCTGGTCGAGCGATTCCAGATCATCGTCGACGTGTTTTTCGGCCACCGCCAGCACCCGCAGTCCCTTGCCGGTCAGCTCGTCCAGACAGTCGTCCCAGAAATCATGGTCCAGTGCTTCGGGCTCGCGCCCGTTGTGCTGGAAGTCGCAGCGGGCCAGGATCGCCTCCGGGGCGCCTTTCATGCTGACCAGTCCCTTGCTCAGGCTGGCCATGAACTTGTGGTCCGACGAGAACGGGATCAGTCCGGTACGCGGACGCCGCTCGCGCAGCTTGGCGATGTCGGTGTCCTGGTCCTCGGCCAGCAGCACCAGCGCCCGCTCCAGTGGATCGCCACTGTTGGCGCCCGGCTCGAAATCGTTGCACAGCGCCGCGGCTCGCAGCAGGTTGTGGCCGGCGGTGGAATCGAGCCGGTCTGTTTCCGGATCGCGCATTCCCTCGACCAGGGCGATGGCGCGGGCCTTGAGTTCGTTGGCGGTCAGGGTGCCGGTCTTGTCGCTGCAAACGATGGTGACCGAGCCCAGGGTTTCGACTGCGGGCAGTTGACGCACGATGGCCTGGCGCTGGGCCATCTGCTGGACACCGATGGCCAGGGTGATGGTGATGATCGCCGGCAGACCTTCCGGGATGGCTGCCACGGCCAGCGCAATCCCGGCCAGCAGGCCCTCGCCGATCGGCATGCTGTGGATGAGGGCACCCAGGGTCACCACCAGCGCGGTCAGGAACAGAATGATGATGGTCAGCAGACGGGCAAAACGGTTGATCTTCTGCAGTAGCGGCGTGGTCAGTGTTTCGACGTTTTGCAGCATGTCGCTGATCCGGCCGAGTTCGGTCTGCCCACCGGTTACCGCGACCACGCCGGTGGCCTGGCCGTTGCTGGTCATGGAGCCGGAGTAGATCATGCCGCGTCGGTCGGCCAGATCGGTGTCTTCGTCCTGCACATCGGGGGATTTTCCGACCGGAACGGATTCGCCGGTCAGCGCGGCCTGGTCGATTCGCAAACCGTGCGCATCGAGCAGGCGAATGTCGGCCGGCACCCGGTCGCCGGACTTGACCCGGACAATGTCGCCGGGGACCAGGGATTCGGCCGGAATTTCCTCCCAGCTGCCGTTGCGCCGGGCCGTGGCCTTGAGCGCGAGCATCTTGCCGATGGCTTCCATGGCCTGCTCGGCCTTGCCTTCCTGGATGAATCCGATCAGGGCGTTGATCACCACGACCGCGAGGATGACGATCGCATCGGTGACGTGGCCCAGCAGCAGTGCGGCCACACCGGCCGCCATGAGCACGTAGATCAGGAGATTGTGGAACTGAATCAGGAAACGGACGATGGCCGGCTTTTTCGGCGCCTCCGGCAAACGGTTGGGTCCGAAATGCTCGAGTCGCTCGTCGACCTCAGCCTGCTCCAATCCTTCTCGTTTGGTGTTGAGCGTTTCAAGGAGCTCCTGCTCCCGGAGCGCATGCCAGGGTTTTTTCGGCTCGGACATGGTTGCGGCTGCTGCTTGTGAAATCCCTGGAACAGGGTAAGCGAAAAACCGCCGGGGTGGGGAACGATTCGTTGGGGATCAGTGCGTCATGCGGTCGCTTCGGCGAATGCGCCGCTGGACCCGGGGCCCCTGCACTTGGTGCAGGGGCCCCGTTCAAAGGCTGGTCAAACTTGCAACGGCCGGGTCAGTTGGCGACGGCGCCTTCGGATTTTTCGGCCTCGGAGGCCTCGCGCACGTCCTTGATCTCGACCTTGAAGTTCAGGTTCTGGCCGGCCAGCATGTGGTTGCCGTCGACCTTGACCGTCTCGTCGCCCACTTCGCGCACGGTCACGGTCATCGGACCGGCCGACGATTCGGCCCGGAAACTCATGCCCGGTTCGACCTTGTCGACGCCGTCGAACGCCGAGCGCGGTACGTCCTGGATCAGTTCCTCGCGATACGGACCGTAGGCTTCCTCGGGCTGGACGCTGACGGCCAGTTCGTCACCTACGGTCTTGCCCTCGATGGCCTGCTCGAGCCCGGGGATGATGTTGCCGTGGCCGTGCAGGTAGACCAGCGGTTCGCGTCCTTCCGACGTGTCGATGATCTGGCCATCATCATCGGTCAGGGTGTACTCGATGCTGACGACGGTGTTTTCCTTGATTTCCATTGGGTTTCCGTAGTTGAGATTGAGTTTTTAGAGTATCACGCCAGGTTCTTCGGGCTGTGTTTGAGTCTTGAATCCGGTCGCGTATTTCATGGGTCCCGGTAGTTCCGAATGCGGGTCAGCAGGGCCTTGTGATCGGAGCGACGAACTGCGTCCGGGTCGTCCATGGCCGAAACCCCGGCCAGCGTCCGGCGATAGGTTTGCGGCAGGCCGAGATAGCTTGCCCCGGCCAGGACCAGGTCGCGGTACCAGCGAAACGGTTTCAGGTCAGGGTGAACGTGCGTGCCGGAGGCTCGATAGGTGAACGGACGCAGATCCCGTCCGCGAAACTGCAGCGGGAAGACGTGTCTGTCGTAGCCCGCACCCAGGCCCTCCACGGCATCGAGAGCGCCGAGGTGGCGCCGGTCAATGGCGTACAGGGCGCCGAAGGCCATGCCCGTGCGGCCGGTGGCAACCAGGTCGCATTTGCTTGAACCATCGGGACTGATTTTCTGAAAAACGACGTTCTGTCCGCTCAGGTTCACCACGCCGAGCAGGGACGCCGACGGCACGCGTTCGCGCAAGCGCAGGGGGTGGAGATTGGAGCCGTACGCCAGGTAGTGCAGGGTGGTCACGAGCCGGGCCCGGGTTTTGGAACCCTTGCGACGGTAGCAAGCCGGGCGCGCCGGATCAAGCCTGGCCTGTGCCGGAATTGTGCATGGCGGCGATGGTGGTTTCGACATCGCGCCGGATCGCAGGCCCACGAGCAATCAGGTCGCCGCCAACCAGCACAGCGACGTCGTTGCCGTAGCGCTCGGCCGCACGGGATGCCTGTTCCAGGGTCTTGCCGCCGCCGAAGCAGGGCAGGGTCGGCCGCAGTGGCCCCATGGACCCGGTCAGCGCCTTGCAGGTCGCGCCGACGTCATCGCCATGTCCGGTCTGAATGCGGCCGCCGTGGCCGGGGAAAATACTGATGTCGGCGCCGGCCAGGCGGACCAGCGTGCCGAGCAGCACCGGGGTGGCGATGCCGCGGTCATTCGGTTCGGTGAAGCTGCCGGCCATGGCCGGGTGGGCCAGCCACATCAAGCCTCTCTCGCGCGCGGCGTGCGCGGCCGATTCAAGGCCCATGATCCAGGGGCATAAAACGACTCCTTTCAGGCCCAGCCCGGCGACGATGTCGAGTTGGCATTGAAGGTGAGCACCGCTGCCGGCCACGTGCGGCAGGTAGAGGCAGCGCCGGCCGGTCTCATCGGCGGCACGCTCCATGGCTCGGGCGCAGGCCGTGACCCGCAGCGCAAAGTCGACCGGCTCGGCATCGACCAGGTTCTGATCGTCCTTGACGATGTCGCCGCCGCCCCGGGCAAACGCCAGGGCCAGCGCGGCCAGCGAGTCGACCGCGCTGCCGCGCGGCTTGAGTACGGTCATCAACAAGGCGCGCTCGGGCACGTCAATGGCCGACCGGATGGCGCCAATGCCGCCGATCGGTCCGGGCAGCCGGTCGAACAGCGACTCCGGCAGGGTCAGCCCGGTCAGGCGGATGCGCGGGTAAAACGAGACGTTGCCGTAGACCAGTTGAAGCAATTGGCCGATCTGCTTGCTGGCCAGCGCCATCGGGTAGCCGATGTCGAGCTGCCAGCGCTCGTCGTCGAGTCGGATCACGTTCAATACGCGTCCGAGAAAACGCTCGGCCACGGGGTCGGGGATGAGTGCCCGGGTCAGTTCCAGGCTTTGTTCGCGGGCGATGTTTTCGGCCAGGACATCCGGGTCACGATCCGGTTGCGTGGCCAGGTATCGGGCCGTGATCAGTTGCAAGGGTCGGCTCCCGGCACAAACGAGGGTCTACAATAACGCGTTTTGGGAATGCACCCGCCACGGGCATCATCATGAGCATCAAGCAGCGCGTTTTGACAGGCATCACGACCACCGGTACCCCGCACCTGGGCAACTACGTCGGCGCCATCAAGCCGGCCATCGCCGCCAGCCGTGACGAGTCTGCCGAGTCGTTCTATTTTCTGGCCGACTACCACGCCCTGGTCAAGTGCGAAGATCCTGAGCGGGTCCAGCGTTCGACCCTGGAAATTGCCGCGACCTGGCTGGCGCTGGGGCTGGATACCGGGCGCGCGGTCTTCTACCGCCAGTCCGACGTGCCGGAAATACCGGAACTGACCTGGCTGCTGTCCTGCGTCACCGCCAAGGGCCTGATGAACCGGGCCCACGCCTACAAGGCGGCGGTCGACGATAACCAGCTCGCCGGCTCCGATCCGGACCACGGCATCACCATGGGACTGTTTTCCTACCCGGTGCTGATGGCGGCCGATATTCTCATGTTCAATGCCCAGCGCGTGCCGGTCGGCAAGGACCAGGTTCAGCATCTGGAAATGGCGCGCGACATCGCCCAGCGGTTCAACCATCGCTACGGCGAGTATTTCGTGCTCCCCGAAGCGGCGGTCGATGACCATGTCGCCACGCTGCCGGGCACCGATGGCCGCAAGATGTCGAAAAGCTACGACAACACGATCTCGCTGTGGCTGCCGGAAAAGAAGTTGCGCAAGGCGATCATGAAGATCAAGACCAATTCCCAGCAGCCCGGCGAGCCCAAGGACCCCGACACCGCTGCGGTCTATGCCGTCTATGCCGCCTTCGCCACCCCCGATCAACGCCGCAGCATGCGCCAGGCCTTTGCCGACGGCATTGCCTGGGGCGAAGTCAAGCAGCAGCTGTTCGACATGGTCAATGCCGAACTGGGCGCTGCCCGTGAACGCTACGAAGCGCTCATGGCCGACACCGACCGGGTCGAGCACGAGTTGACGCTGGGTGCGAAGCGCGCCCGTGCGATCAGCCGGCCGTTCATCGAGCGCCTGCGCGAGGCGGTCGGTATTCGGCCGCTGGCATGATGCCGGGTGATTGGCCAACCTGGCCGCTGGCCTGGCCCCGATCGCCCGCTGCGTTGAGCACCATCGACGGGCGGACGGGTTTGCGCTTTCGAGTGGTCGCAGGGGAGGCGGGTGATCAGTCCGGCTGAGACTGCCCTGGTTTTGTTATGGGTTGCCCTGGGCAGTGCCCTGGGCGGCCTGGCTCGCTACGGGATGGCAACCTGGTACTTGCATCGAAAGGCCGGAACGCCCGACTGGCCCCTGGATACGCTGCTGGTCAACGTGAGCGGGGCGGGCCTGATCGGGGCCTTGCTGGCGGCCGGGCCGGCCGATCCCGGGGTCGGCCCGCAATGGACGGCGATGTTCTTGGTGACCGGATTTCTGGGCAGCTACACCACCGTATCGGCCCTGAGTCTGCAGGTCCTGGTCCTGGCCCGGAATCGCCTGCCGGGCCGGGCTTTGGCCTACCTGATGGTCACTCTGGTCGGTGGAATGACGGCGGTCGTGCTGGGCTACCAGGCCGGCCTCCGGCTGTTTTGACCCGGGTGATCCAGCCGGCCGTCTTCGTCGCCGTCGCCGTGGGTGCGGCCGGCGGCGGGATGCTGCGCTACCTGCTGGTGATCCCGTTCGTGACGACCGCCCCGGCCTGGCCGTGGGCCACCCTGCTGGCCAATGCGCTGGGCTCGCTGGTGATCGGATTCGTCTACGGCCATGCCGGACTCCATCGACGCCTGCCGGTTTCCTGGCGGGTGGGCATCATGACCGGGTTTTGCGGCGGTTTGACCACGTTTTCGATTTTCAGTCTGGAGGTCTTGCTGCTGTGGCTGGACGCCCGCGCGATCGCTGCGCTGGCCTACCTGGTCTGTTCGGTCGTGGTCTGGCTGGCGATGGTCTGGGCCGGCTTCGGCCTGGGCTCGCGCCTGGACCCGACGGCGAGTCGCTGAGCTGGCTCAGGGGTTCTGGAAACAACTAAGAAGCTTGCGGGTCAGGGCTGTAGATGGTTTCGAGCATCGGGGGGTGCCGGGTGCTGCGGGCAGCGTGCAAAAATCCTGCAGTCTGCTGCATCGGGGGATGTCGGGTGCTTTGGGCCGTCCGCGGCGCGGGAGAACCCCGGTCTTAGCAGCATCCAGCCGATCCTAGTCATCCGGAACGAAACCCTCAGCGCGGCCAGCTGCCCGAAACGTAGTCCTGCGGGCAGCCAGCTCCAGAAAACTTGAGCCCTCGCTCAAGCCAATCGCCGTGGCCGGCCCGAAGCACCCGGCACCCCCCGATGCTCGAACCCATCTACAAGCAAAACTCGCAGCCAATCGCCAAGGACGGCCCGAAGCACCCGACACACCTCTACGCAGCAGGCTGCAGAGGTTGGTGGTCGGCAGATTCGGCGACCGGCCGCGCCGCAGCTGAAATAGACTAGCCGGTGCCCCGGGTGCGGGTCCTGTCCTTCTGGGCGTTCTTTTCCAGAAAGCCGACGATCATTCCGGCGACGTCCTTGCCGGTGGAGGTTTCGATGCCTTCCAGGCCGGGTGAGGAGTTGACTTCCATCACGACCGGGCCGTGATTGGCGCGCAGCAGGTCGACGCCGGCCACGTTCAGGCCCATGATTTTTGCCGAGCGGACCGCGACCGAGCGCTCTTGCGGGGTGATCTTGACCAGGGTTGCCGAGCCGCCGCGGTGCAGGTTCGAGCGGAATTCGCCCGGCTTGGCCTGGCGCTTGATCGCGGCCACGACCTTGTCGCCGACAACAAAACAGCGGATGTCGGCGCCGCCGGCTTCCTTGATGTACTCCTGGACCATGATCGATACGTTCAGGCCCATGAAGGCTTCGAGCACGCTCTCGGCCGCCTTGCGCGTTTCGCACAATACGACCCCGATGCCCTGGGTACCCTCGAGCAGCTTGACCACCAGCGGCGCGCCACCGACCATTTCGATCAGATCACCGATGTCGCCGAGCTGGCGGGCAAAGCCGGTGACCGGCAGGCCGATGCCGCGCCGGGACAGAAGCTGCAGCGATCGGAACTTGTCGCGCGATCGGGTCACGGCCACCGACTCGTTGAGCGGGAAGGTGCCCATCATCTCGAACTGGCGCAGCACGGCGGTGCCGTAGAAGGTGATCGAGGCGCCGATGCGCGGGATGACGGCGTCGAAGGGTTCGAGCTGCTTGCCGCGGTAATGAATGGTGGGGCGATGCGAGGCGATGTTCATATAGCAGCCCAGGGTATCGACCACATGGGCTTCGTGACCGCGTTCCTGGGCTGCCTCGATCAGTCGGCGCGTCGAATACAGTTTGCGATTACGGGACAGGATGGCAATGCGCATGGTCTTGAGTCCTTGGGGATTGGCGATCAAACAGTGGCATCGAGGCGCGGCTTCCCCTGCAGGAAGGTCCGGGCCGGGTACACCAGAGCGTGGTTTTCCATCGCCTTGCGTCCGAGCAGCATGCGGTAGCGCATCTTGTCCCGATCGGTCAGGGTGACGTCCACCATCCAGCTCAGGTGGCCAATGATGAGCGGTGTGCGGATGGTGACGCGCTGCTCGGCTTCTCCGGAGGTGGAGCGCACGCTGCGCAGGGTTTTCAGGCGAGCCTCGCAGACTTTTTCGCTGCGGGCTTCGGGATGGCCGAGGTGGACCAGGAAGCGCACCCACTCCAGTCCATCGCGTGTGAAGGTCTCGATCGAGCTGGCATGCAGCGCGCACGACTTGGCCCCGGTGTCGACCCGCGCCCGCAGCCGCTCGATGCCAAGTTCCGGCAGCGCGATCCACTCGCAGGCGCCGATGATCATGCTCGGCGCGATATGCGGTCTTGGCGTCATTCGGGAAGCGCCAGGTCGTCGAGCATGGCCTTGAGAAAGCGTGCTGCCTCGCCGCCGGTGCAGGCCCGATGATCGAAGGTCAGCGACAGCGGAATCATGCGGTGAACCTCCAGTCCGCCGAGGACCGGGACGACCTCGTGGCGCAGCGTACCGGCGGCAACAATGGCCACGCACGGCGGGGTGATGACCGGGGTCGCGTAGCGGCCCGCGAACTTGCCGAAATTCGACAGAATGATGGTGTAGTCCTTGAGATCTTCCGGCGGAATCGAGCGATTGGCCGCGTTGTCGCGCAGGCGATCGATCTCTGAACGCAACTGCTGCCGGTCGGCCTGGTTGACGTTGCGCAGTGCGGCCACGAACAGGCCATCGGCGGTATCGACCGCCATGCCGACGTGCATGTTCTTGTGGACCATGCGCACGCCGTTGTCGCCGTCGAACCACGCGTTCAGCCCCGGCTCGATGCGGGCGCCGGCCAGCAGACCGCGAATCAGCCGGGCGGTGATGTCCTCGCCCGGGCGCCATGCCTGGATGTCGGCATCGTCCATCAAGGTGGTCGGGACGATACTGCGGTGGGCCTCGCTCATGACTCGCGCCATGGTCCGACGGGTGCCGCGCACGGGTTCCCATTCACCGCTGGGCGGTGCGGTTTGCGCGCGGCTGCGCGGCTGGGGCTCGGCGCCATCGGAGCGCGGCCTGGCCGGAGACGGCGTCGGGCCCGGGACACCCGCAGGCGCCGTGCCCGCTTCGGCCGCCTGCCGGACATCACCGGCGGTCACCACGCCCTCGGCCCCGGTGGGGTGGACTTGCGCCAGGTCGACCCGGAGCTTGCGCGCCAGGGCTCGAACCGCCGGTGTGACCTTGACCCCGCCCACCTGGGTAGCGCGTTCGCGCAGCACCTCGTTGCCGGCCCGGACGTTGCCGACAACGGTGCCGCTGTCGCCTTCTGTCTGGCTTTCCCTGTCGGTGGCGCCGTCTACGGTTGTTGGCTCGATTTCGGTCGAGCCCTCGCCATCGGCGGGGCCGGAAGCGGATTCGGGTTCGGTCGGTTCGGGCGCCGCCGGTTCGTCGTCGGCCTCGCCGGGAACCTCGAACTCGGCCAGGGGTGCGCCGGTCTTGATGACGTCACCGGCCTGGCCGTGAAACTTGACCACCCGGCCGCTGAACGGACTGGGTACTTCGACCACGGCCTTGGCCGTTTCCATCGACACCAGCGGCTCGTCGAGGGTGACCTCGTCGCCTTCGTTGACCAGCCATTCGACGATTTCGGCGTCCGGCAAGCCCTCGCCCAGGTCGGGCAGCTTGAAAACCTTCATGAGACCTCCAGAACCTGGCTGGCCGCATCGAGTATGCGGCGCACGCTGGGCATGTATTTCAGTTCGTTGCGGTACAGGGGCATGACCGTATCGTACCCGCAGACCCGCTTGACCGGTGCCAGCAGGCTCCAGATGCCGGCGTCGGCCAGGCCGGCGGCGATCTCGCTGGCCAGGCCACAGTGGCGCGGCGCTTCCTGGACGATCACGCAGCGGCCGGTGCGTGACACCGACTCGATGATGGTTTCCATGTCCAGCGGGCTGACCGTGGCCACGTCAATGACTTCGGTCGACACCCCTTCTTTTTCCAGCGCATCGGCAGCCTCCAGGGTTTCCTTGATCATCGCTCCCCAGGTCACCAGGGTGAGGTCGCTGCCGTCGCGCAGGGTGAAACAGACATCCAGCGGGAGTTCTTCGCCGTCGTCTTCAACCTCCTCGCGCTGCCAGCGATAGATCCGCTTGGGCTCCATGAAGACGACCGGATCCGGGTCGCGAATGGCGGCCAGCAGGAGACCATAAGCACGCGACGGCGACGAGGGGATGACCACGCGAATGCCGGGCATGTGGGCAAACAGCGCTTCCGGACTTTCGGAGTGGTGTTCCGGGGCATGAATGCCGCCGCCGGAGGGGAAGCGCAGGACCATCGGGCACGACAGCCGTCCGCGCGTGCGATTGCGCATGCGCCCGGCGTGGCACATGATCTGATCGACCATGGGCATGGTGAACCCGCAGAACTGGGCCTCGGCGACCGGCTTCATGCCCTGGGCGGCAAGCCCGACGCTCATGCCCGCGATCATGACTTCGGCCAGCGGCGTGTCGAGAACACGCTCGTCCCCGAAGCGCGCCTGCAGTCCGGCGGTGGCCCGGAAAACGCCACCGTTCACGCCGACGTCCTCGCCCAGGATAATCACGGATGCATCTTCCTCCATGGCCCGGGCCAGGGCCATCGTCACGCCTTCGATCAGGGTGATTTCAGCCATCAGTGATGTCCTCCATCTTCCGGAAAGCGCTCGGCGCAGGCGCGCTGTTCGACCAGGTCGTGGGGCAGTTCGGCGAACATGTAGTCGAACATCGCCGTGACCGGCTGGGGGTCGTTGGTGACGGTGTCGAGGTAGTCGTCGGCCGCTTTCTGCACTTTCCTGGCGCACTCTTCGAGCAGGGCCTGTTCGCGCTCCTCGTCCCAGGCACCCTGGTCTGTCAGGTAGCTTCTCAGGCGGGCGATCGGTTCCTTGCGCCAGGCGTCCTCGACTTCGTCATTGGGCCGGTAGCGCCGGGCATCGTCGGCGGTGGTGTGGTCGCTGATTCGATAGGTCATCAGTTCGATGACGAAACTGCCGTGGCCTTCACGCGCAGCGGCAATGGCCTTTTCCATCGCCCACAGGCTGGCGATCAGGTCGTTGCCGTCGACCTGGATGCTCGGCAGGCCCCCGGCAATGCCCTTCTGGGCCAGGGTTGCGGCGCTGTTTTGCTTGGAGCGCGGCACCGAGATCGCCCACTGGTTGTTGACGATGACCAGGACCAGCGGCAGTTTCCAGGCACTGCCGGCGTTGATTGCTTCGAGAAAATCGCCCTTGGACGAGCCGCCGTCGCCGACCACGGACACGGCCACCCGTTTTTCGCCGCGCAGCTTGTAGGCCAGGGCCGCACCGGCCGCGTGCAGGCACTGGGTGGCGATCGGAACCGACCAGGCGAAATCGTGCGGCGCGCCGGCGTAGTCGCTGCCGCGCTCGTCACCGCCCCAATACAGCAGAACGTCGGTCATCTTCACGCCGCGGCAGAACTGGACCCCGTATTCCCGGTACATCGGGGCAAAGCAGTCTTGCGGCTGCATGGCCGAGCCGATCGCCACATGAGCGGCTTCATGGCCCAGGCAGGAGGCATAGGTTCCAAGCTTGCCGGTGCGCTGCAGGGCGACGGCTTTCTTGTCGAATACGCGGGTCAGCACCATGCGACGGTAGAGCTCGGTCAGGCGGCTGAAGTCCTTCGCCAGCGGCGGGGCTTTGTGCTCGTCGATCAGCTTTCCGTCCGGGTCGAGAAACTGGAAGTAGTCGACCTTGAAGGCAGCGACGGTTCGCGCCATGGGACACCTCGTTGCGTTGTTGTAGTGTGTGTGTAGGGCCGACCCCCCGAATCACAGCCGGCGACCGGCAATTATACCCGTCGTCTCGGCCGGCGGTACACTCGCAGGCTGATCGTTCCACACCGCAAGCCATGAGTAAAGACAGCAACGAGCGCGAACTCGAACCCGGCATTCGCCTGGATCTGCGCGATCGCCAGGATTACCGCGGCTACCTCGGGCTGGACCGGATCCTGAACGCCCAGCGGCCGCTGAGCGACCCGCCGCATCACGACGAAATGCTGTTCATCATCCAGCATCAGACCTCCGAGCTGTGGTTCAAGCTCATCATTCACGAACTGCAGGCGGCGATGCGCCACCTGGCCGCAGACGATCCGGACCCGTGCATGAAGATCCTCGCCCGGGTCAAGCAGATCCAGCAGCAGTTGTTTTCGCAATGGGCGGTACTGGAGACGCTGACGCCCAGCGAGTACGTGCAGTTTCGCGATGTGCTCGGTGATGCTTCCGGTTTCCAGTCGTTCCAGTATCGCCTGGTCGAGTTTCTGCTCGGCAACAAGAACGCCGCCGTGGTCGCCTTGTTCGACCATGACCGCAACGCCCGCAATCGGCTGGCGGTTGCCCTGGAAAGTCCCTCGCTCTACGATGAGTTCCTGCGCTTCCTGGCCCGCGCCGGCCACCCGGTGCCGGCGCGTCTGGTCGAGCGTGACTGGACCCGGGCGCATCGGCGCGACGCCGAACTGGTCGATGTGTTTCTGGCCATTTATCAAGACCCCGGGCGCCATTGGGCCGCCTACGCGCTGTGTGAGCGCCTGGTTGATGTCGAGGAGTCGTTCCAGCTGTGGCGCTTTCGCCATCTGAAGACGGTCGAGCGGATCATCGGCTTCAAGCGCGGCAGCGGAGGTTCCAGCGGGGCCCGGTTCCTTGAGCAGGCCCTGCAGCTGACCTTTTTCCCGGAGTTGATGGACGTGCGCACCGTCTTGTAAAGACGTGCCGTTTGGCCGGATCACCCAGCCCGGAACCATTCGGCAGTGTTTCTGGTTTGTGCCATAATCGGAACCTCAAAAAAACAAACCGGGGTTACGTTATGAGGAGTATTTCCATTCTGGCTGCGAGCTTGCTGGCCGCGGCATCCATCGGCGCCCAGACGGTCGACGTGCCGGCCATCCAGGGCGATGTCACCGTTTTCACCGACGCCGAAGGGATTCCGACCATCGTCGGGGAGACCGAGACCGACGTGTCGTTTGTCCAGGGCTACCTGCATGCCCAGGACCGCATGTTCCAGATGGATTTTCTGCGTCGGGTGGCATCGGGAACCCTGGGCGAACTGGTCGGCGCGCCGGCCCTGGGCAGCGACGTGCAGCTGCGAACCCTCGGCCTGCGCAGAGCGGCCTGGGCCACCTTTGCCGGACTCGATGCAGCCGAACTCGGCTGGCTCAAGGCCTACGCCGACGGGGTCAACCACTGGCTGGCCACCAACCCGCTGCCGCCCGAGTACGGCGCGCTGGAACTGGCCCGGGCCGAGCCCTGGAGCTCGGTCGATTCGCTGGTGATCGGCAAGCTTCTGGCCTTCCAGCTGTCGTTTGATCAAAGCCTGTCGGCGATCGGCAACACGGTGCGTATCGGCACCTACCAGGCCGTGGGTGACGCGGTCGGTTTCGACGGCACGGCCCTGTTTCTGCAGGATCTGAACCCGACCATTCCGGTCGACGGCCGGGTCTCCATTCCCGATTTCTTCGATCGCATCGGCATCATCGTACCCGGCGCCGAACAGACCCCGGGCAAGGAAGGCGGAGAGCTTCGCCTGGCTGCGATTGACGGCGACCAGGGAGCAGTCGACGACATGGCCAGGATCGATCCGCAGCTGGTCGAACTCGGCCAACGCTACATGGAGCGGGTGCAGGATCTGCCCTTCCTGGGCCAGAACATGGATCTGGGCAGCAACTGGTGGGCCGTGTCCGGCGAACACACCGACAGCGGCTACCCGCTGTTTGCCAACGATCCCCACCTGGGTCTGACCATGCCGCCGATTTTCATGAGTGAAAACCTGGTGATCCGGGATGAGGACGTGGCCGTCAGCGGCGTCGTATTCCCCGGTACCCCGGTCACCGCCCAGGCCTGTACCTCCTACCTGTGCTGGGGCTCGACGGTCAACCGCCTGGACGTCACCGACGTGTTCCAGGATCCGATTCTGGTCAACAACTTCGGGCTGCCCACCCACACCGTCCACAACGGGGTGCCCGAGCGCATCCTGTATGTGTTTCAGTCGTTTTATCTGAACAACCCGGGTAGCGGTGAGGCCGACGACGTGGTTCGCGCCAACGTCGGTTTCGACGCCGGCGGCATCACCTTCATCGTGCCGCGCCGCAACAACGGCCCGATCCTGGAACTGATGGGCAGTTCGGCCCTGACCGTGCAATACACCGGCTGGGGACCGACCTTCGAGTTGTCGGCCTTTCGCTCCTGGGCCCGCGCCCGCAGTGTCGAGGAGTTCGAGGCGGGTTTGAGCGATTTCGCCTTTGGCTCGCAGAACTTCCTGTACGCCGACATCGAAGGCAACATCGCCTATTTCATCGGCGGGGAAATGCCGTTACGGGCCGACCTGCAGAACCAGATGACCGCCGACGGCGGCCGTCCGCCCTGGTTTATCCGCGACGGCAGCGGTGAGTTCAACCACGAATGGCTGATCGACCCCGACCCGCAGCCAGGCCAGGCCACGCCCTACGCCCTGATCCCGCGCGAAGAAATGCCGCAGATCGTCAATCCACCCTGGGGCTACATCGCCAACGCCAACAACGACCCGGTCGGGACCACTCTCGACGGCAATCCCCTGAGTCAGCTTCGTCCGGGTGGCAACGGCATTTACTACCTCAATACCAACTATGCCGATCTGCGCATGGGCCGGGTCGATCGCGAGCTGCAGGATCTGGTTGCCCGCGGCAACGTCACCATCGACGACATGAAGGCCCTGCAGGCCAACAACCGCCTGCTCGATGCCGAGTTGCTGCTGCCGTTCCTGCTCCAGGCCTTTGAAAATGCCACGGCCGACGACGCGGCCCCACCGCTGGCGGCGATCGCCGGCGACGAGCGCGTGCAGGAGGCCATGGCTCGCCTGGCCGGCTGGGACTTTTCGACCCCGACCGGTATCCCGGGAGGCTTTGATCCCGGCGGCGATCCGACCGGCAACAGCGTACCCACCGACGAGCAGATCGCCCACAGCATCTCGGCAACCATCTACAGCGTGTGGCGCGGTGAGGCGATTGCCAACACCATTGACGCAACGCTGAGTGCCGTTGGCCTTGGCGATCAGCTGCCGGGCAGCAAGCTGGCCTGGCGATCGCTGGTCAATCAGCTGCGTCTGTTCCCGCTGACCCAGGGACAGGCCGCCTCCGGACTGACCTACTTCAACGTCCCGGCAGCCCCCGAGCTGGCCCCGGCCGATGCGCGCGATGCGGTGCTGCTGGCATCGCTGCAGAACGCCCTGGATCGCCTGGCCGGCGAGCCCTTCGCCAACGCCTTCGGTTATTCCGAAGACCAGAACGACTACCGCTGGGGGCGTCTGCATCGGGTGGTGTTCGACCATCCGCTCAATACCGCGCCGTTCAACGTGCCTTCGGCCGGCGGCTTTGCCGACGTCGACGACAACCTGCCGGGGATCGCCCGGGCCGGCGGCTTCGAGGCGGTCGACGCGTCCAGCCACAACGCGCGTTCGCGTTCCGAAGGCGGCTACATGTTCGGCTCCGGTGCGGCCCGACGAAACGTGGCGGTCGTGACGCCGGAAGGCCCGCAGGCCGAGGAAATCACTCCCGGTGGTCGCAGCGGCGTTTTCTTGAGCCCCTTCTACACCAATCAGCTGCGTCGCTGGCTGGTCAATGACTACCTGCCGCTGACCATCGGTGAAGATGACGCCGGCCAGGGTGCGGTCCAGGTCAAGACCTTTCAGCGCCAGTGATGAAAACCGGCGATAGCCGGCTCGATGCAAGCGCCCGCCTCGTGCGGGCGCTTTTTCTTGAATCCGGCGGCGCGCGCAGCCATGAAGAAAAGTCACTGAACCGAACGGATGTCTGAAACCACCATGCTTGATTTGCTCGATCGCTTCGCCCTGGCCCATACCCAGGTCACGCGCCTGACCGCCGATCTGAAAGAAATCGTAGCCGCCGACCAGCCGTTCCGGGCCAAGGTCGAGCTCAAGCTCACCCCGCGGGAAATGCCGACCGACCAGGGCGTGACCCAGTACCAGGTGACCGCCCGCATGCTGTGCCGCGGCTCTCGCGAGTCGGACGATCCGGAAAAGCCGCTGTTCGAGGTCGAGCTGATCATGCAGACGGTCTACCGACAGTACCAGGGTGCGCCGATGAGCTTCGAGGAGTTTTCGGCCTCGCACGGCAGCCTCACCCGTCAGCTGTATCCGCTGATCCATCACCAGCTGCAGCCGGTGTTCAAGCAGTTCGGGCTGGACCAGGTCAAACTCCCCTACGATCTGGTCAAGACCCAGGAACAAAGCGGTGAGGGTCGCCAGTTGCATTGAACCGTGGGGTCGTCGGGGTGGATTGACCCCTTGTCCGGGGCGTGAAAGAATCAGGCGCTTGCGAAGAACAACAACGAGGAATCATGCCGTGAGTACCGCTCGCAAGGAACCGATTGCCAAGGTCGACACGGCCTGGCTGCGCATGGAGCAGCCGACCAATCTGATGATGATCACCGGCGTGATCGAGTTCGCCGAAGCCGTTGATTTCGAGCATTTTCGCCAGATCATCGCCAATCGCTTTCTGGCCTTTCCCCGGTTTCGCCAGAAAGCGGTGGATCATCCGCGCGGCTGCTGGTGGGAGGAGGATGATCAGTTCGAGCTGAGCAGCCACATTCGTCGTACCGCCCTGCCTGGCGACGCCGGCAAGGCGGAACTGGAGGAGTTGGTCTCCGAACTGGCCTCGACGCCGCTCGACAAGACCAAGCCGCTGTGGCAGTTCCACTTTGTCGAAAACTACGTCAACGGCCCGGTCGCGATCAGTCGCATTCATCACTGTTACGCCGACGGCATCGCCCTGGTTCAGGTCATGCTGTCGCTGACCGAACCCTCGGCGGAGGCCTCCAACCGACTGGTCGAGCAGGAGGCCTGGAAGCAGAAACGGGCGGCCGAATCCAATATTTTCAATCGACTGACCGCGCCGGCACGCGAAAGCGCCGGCATGATTCAGGGCGTGACCCAGAAAGTCGTCGACGAGGCGGTCGATCTGCTGCGCGAGCCGCACAAGGCGGCAGAGTATTTGTACGGCGCCGGCGAGATCGTCGGCGAACTCGCCACCGCCCTGCTGCTCGACGATGACCCCCCGTCACGTTTCAATGGCGAACTCGGCGTGCGCAAGCGTGTTTCCTGGGCACCGCCGGTCCCCCTTGAGGAAGTCAAGGCGGTCGGCCATGCCCTCGGCGCGACGGTCAACGACGTTCTGATCTCGGTGATGACCGGCGCGCTCCACAGGTACCTGGTTTTGCAGGGCGACGACCCCGAGTCGCTGAGCATGCGGGCCACGGTGCCGGTCAACCTGAGGCCGCTGGAGCATGCCCGCGACCTCGGCAACCACTTCGGCCTGGTCTTTCTTGACCTGCCGGTTGCCGAGACCAATCCGCTGGCGCGTCTGTACCAGGTCTCGGAGTTCATGGACAAGATCAAGAAATCCAAGCAGGCGGTGATGTCGCTCGGTCTGCTGGCCGTGCTCGGCATGGGGCCGGCGGCCCTGCAGCGTCCGGCCCTGGAATTGTTCAGCCGCAAGGCCAGCACGGTGCTGACCAACGTGCCGGGGCCGGCCCATCCGCTCTACATGGCCGGAGCGCCGATCCGGGAAATGATGTTCTGGGTCCCGCAGACCGGCTCGATCGGCATGGGCATCAGCATCATCAGCTACCAGGGCAAGGTCTTCTGCGGCTTGATCACCGACAACAAGCTGGTTCCTGACCCGCACACCGTGATCGGCCTGTTCGTCGAGGAGTTCGAGAACCTGCTGCACCTGACCATGCTGATCGGCCCCCGGGTCGGAAAAGTCGCTCCCGACGCAGTCGACGAGGTTCACGAGTGGATTCGCGGCGACCAGGACTAACGCCCGGCCGAGGTCGGCGGTCGGTT
The DNA here is from genome assembly GCA_007694885.1 of Wenzhouxiangella sp. GTDB lineage: Bacteria > Pseudomonadota > Gammaproteobacteria > Xanthomonadales > Wenzhouxiangellaceae > Wenzhouxiangella. The sequence goes on from REEW01000155.1 coordinate 28,479, forward strand.
CTATTCCGACATTGACGCTTTGGCGTACTCCGTATCCAGCTTTTGCATTGCGTCCATGGACTCCATCGCCGCGGCTTTTTCATAGGCCTGGTTGGATTCCTCGAGGCGCTTGTCGCCGTAGAGCAGGTACAGGGCGTTGCCGTATTCCAGGTGAGCGATGGCGGCCTGCGGGGTCAGTTCCAGGGCCTTGCGGCAGTCGGCCACGGCCTTGTCGGCGCTGGCGCCGTAGGTCATCGATCCGATCAGCTTGCCGACCTTGTCGATGATTTCCGCGTGGTACAGGCCGGAAGCCGTCAGCGCTTCGGCGTGCTTCGGTGCCAGCTTCAACGCCCGGTCCAGTGACTTGCGAATCTTGCCGCCGACCCCTTCGGCCAGGGCTTTGGTCACCGAGATGCACTGGCTGTAGCGGCCAAGCAGGAAGGCGTGGAAATAATGCGCGTTGGCGTCATCCGGAAACGACTGGATGGCGGCCTCGGCACGCCGGACTCCGGCCTGGTAGATGTCCAGCTTGACCTGGTCGTCTTCTTCCAGGTAGTCGGCATAAATCCCGCTGGCCTTGTTGGCGACCGCGTGGGCGATCAGGCCGATTTCTTCGGCCCCGTCCACGGCGGCGGCGAAACGACCGGCGTGGAAATCGCGCCAGGCCTGCTGCAGGGCCAGTGCCGTGGCCTCGGGATCTGCGCAGTCCGGATCCAGCGCCAGGACGCGCTCACGATCGGGAAACGGCTCCTGGTCGCCCCGATGGAGTTCCGCCCAGTGCTCGGCCAGCGCCTGGTCGGCGTACTCGAAAGTTTTGCTTGGATGGGGGAACTCGGCCCAGCGCGTGGTTTGCATATTAGTGTGACTGCTCTAGAACCCGGGTATATCGTACGACCATACGCTGCTGATCGGATAGCGGCAAACCCACGGACTCATGAACGCAAGGAGCAGCATCCATGGCTAAGAAAACCGCCAAGAAAAAGGTTGCCAAGAAGAAGGTAACCCGCAAGACCGCATCGCGCAAGACTGCAGCCACCCAGGCGCAGGATTACGCCCACGAAATCTGGCTGGCCGGCCTGGGAGCCTTCGCCATGGCACAGGATGAAGGCAGCAAGCTGTTCAAGCAGAGTTCCAAGAGCATCGATGACGCCACCAGCAAGGTGGCCGGCGAGTCGGCCAGGCTGTTCGAGCGCCTGGTCAAGGAAGGCGCCAAGCTGGAAGGCAAGGGTCGCAAGATGGCCACCGACGCCGTCGGCGGTGTGCGCGGCGATGTTGAAAGCCGCGTCGACGAAATGCGCAAGACCGCCCAGACCAACTGGGACAAGCTCGAGAAAGTGTTCGAGCAGCGCGTGGCTCGCGCCCTGAGCCGGCTCGGCGTTCCGACTTCGGAAGAAATCCGAGAGCTGAGCGATCGGGTGGCTGAATTGAACCGGCGCGTGACCGATCTGGCCAAGAAGCAGCAGCAGGCAAACAAGGCGGCGGCGCCGAAAACAACCAAGAAGGTTGCAGCCAAGCCCGCCGAAGAAGCCCCGAAGGCCGGCTGAAGCGGTAACGACTACCCCGAAGCAGTCCGGGCTCCCCTCGGCCCGACCAAGACTGCGACTTTTGGCCCGGGCCCAGTGCCCGGGCTTTTTTTAAGGTTCATCGCGCTGTGCCTGGATTCACGATCGAAATCGCACGAACAGGAGGTATTTTTCAGATGAACAACAACACGGAAAAACAACGCCCTGACTGGCTTGGCTTCGTGCCGGGCGCTCTGGCCGTTGCCGGCCTGCTTGGCCTGGTCACGTACATCACCTGGGTCCTGATGGGCTCCATCTAGCTTCCCTCTTGACTCTGTCGGGGCAACGCGAAGCCAGTTGCTGCGGCCACAGTCACCGCCTTGCCCACCCCCTGTTTTTCCGGCTCAAGCGTAGGCCTCGGCCAGGGCTTGCAGGTGGTCACGTGACTCGCCGACCAGGTAGGGGCTGATCAGGCTCATGACCTGCCAGGCGGCCCGGCCCGGGCGAACCCCCTCGCCATCCTGGACCTGGTCAAAGGCCAGCCAGAACGTACTCACCAGCGCTACGTTGCGGATCAGGGCTTCGAGTTCGCGCGGTGAAGCCTCCATGCGACCATCTTCGATGAGATCCTCGCAAAGGGTACTTGCCGATTCCATGGTCAGGCGGAGAATGCCGCGAAAGCGCTTGTGCAGGCTGCGGTGGCGTGCACAAAGGTCGCTCAAGTCCCGGTAAATGAAGCGATAGGTTCCGATGGTCTCGAAGGCCAGGTGCAGCAGCAGCCAGATGTCTTCGATGTCGGCGACCCGCTCTTCGGGCGCGGCCAGCAGCTCGAGCATGCGGTGCTCGAAGGCCGAAAACAGCGCCTCGATCAGGTCGGACTTGGTCCGGAAGTGATAGTGGAGGTTGCCCGGGCTGATGTCGAGTTCATCGGCGATCCGGTTGGTGGTCACGTTGGGCTCGCCCTCGGCATTGAACAGGGCCAGGGCAGCTTCCAGAATACGCTGACGCGTGTCGCGTGCCATGGGCGATTTCCCCCGGTTTTCTCCGGATCAGGTCTTTTTCAGGGACTCCACCAGATCGACGTAGCGCTGTCTGGCATCGTCGGCGGAGGTGCCCTTGAGTTTTTCCCATGCCTCGTACTTGGCCACGCCGACGAAATCGAAAAAGCCCGGTTTGTCGCCGCTCACATCGCCTTCCGAGCCTTGCTTGTAGAGGGCGTAGAGTTTCAGCATGGTGTCGTTGTCGGGTCGTTCGGGCAACTGCTTGGCGTCGGTCTGGGCCTGGACGAATCGTTCGTCGAGCTCGCTCATGGTTTTTGCGGTTCCTTGAAGTTTTGGAGTATAAGAGCTTTCTAGCATGCGCCCGCGACCGGGTCAATCGAAGGACAGGGTGAAACTGTTCGGAACTGGCATCAAGGCCGGCGGCACGGTATCGTACTCGGCACAACAAGACTGCTTCGGATTTCAAGGGAGAATACGTTCATGACCTATTTCGTCACCGGCGGCACCGGTTTCATCGGCCGCAATCTCATCGATCAGCTGCTCGCCCGCAAAGGCACCATTCACGTTCTGGTGCGCCGCGGGTCGAAAAAGAAGTTCAACCGCCTGGTCGAAGAGCGCTGGTCCGATCACCGCAAGCGCGTGGTCGCGGTGACCGGCGATCTGACCAAGCCGGTCCTCGGCCTGAGTGCCGCCGACCAGGAAGCGTTGACCGGCAAGGTCAGGCATTTTTTTCACCTCGCGGCCGTCTACGACCTCAAGGCCAGCGAGGAAGAGAACCAGGCCGCCAATATCGATGGAACACGGCACGCGATCCAGTGCGCCGAGGCGATCAAGGCCAGATGCTTCCATCACACCTCCTCGATCGCCGCCGCCGGACTGTATCGCGGCACATTCCGTGAAGACATGTTCGAAGAGGCCACCGGCCTGAATCATCCGTATTTTCGCACCAAGCATGATTCCGAAGGCCTGGTCCGCAAGCACTGCAGCATCCCCTGGCGGGTCTACCGCCCCGGCATCGTGGTGGGCCACTCAAAGACCGGCGAGATCGACAAGATCGACGGGCCATACTACTTTTTCAAGCTGATCCAGAAAATGCGCCGCATGCTGCCGCCCTGGGTTCCGACCCTGGGCCTGGAGGGTGGCCGGATCAATCTGGTGCCGGTGGATTTCGTGGCCCGGGCGATGGATCACATCGCCCACAAGCCGAAACTGGACGGGCAGTGTTTCCACCTGACCGATCCCTCCCCGAAACGGATCGGTGAGGTGATGAACCTGTTCGCCGAGGCAGCCCACGCCCCGCTGATGTCGATGCGCCTGGATGCACGCCTGTTCTCGTTCATCCCCGCGCCGGTCAAGCAGGGGCTGGGGATGCTGCCGCCGGTGCGCAGGATCATCAACCAGGTGCTCAAGGATCTCGGCATTCCGAAGGACATGCTGACCTTTTTCAACTACCCGACGCATTTCGATACCCGTGAGGTCGAGCGTGCGCTGAAGGGATCCGGCATCAGCGTGCCGCCGCTCGACAGCTACGCCTGGGTGTTGTGGGATTACTGGGAACGTCACCTGGACCCGGAGCTGTTCATCGACCGGTCGCTGTCGGGACGGGTTCGCGACAAGCTGGTATTGATCACCGGGGCTTCGTCGGGCATCGGCAAGGCCACCGCCCTGATGATGGGACAGGCCGGCGCCCGGACGATCATTGTCGCCCGGGGCGAGGAGCAGTTGCTCGAAACCAGGGCTGAAATCGAGGCCGAGGGCGGTCAGGCCTTTGCCTACACCTGTGATCTGGCCGATCTGGAGGACGCCGAACGTCTGGTCAAGCAGGTCCTGGCCGACCACGGCCATGTCGATATCCTGGTCAACAATGCCGGTCGCTCGATTCGTCGTTCGATCTCGTTGTCGTATGACCGCTTCCACGATTTCGAACGCTGCATGCAGCTCAACTACTTTGGCGCACTGAAGCTCATCATGGGCTTTCTGCCGAGCATGGAAAGCCGCCGCAGCGGCCAGATCATCAACATTTCCTCGATCGGCGTGCTGTCGAACGCACCGCGTTTTTCGGCCTACGTCGCCTCGAAGGCGGCGCTGGACGCGTTTTCCCGCTGTGCCGCCTCCGAATTCAACGATTCGGGCGTTTCGTTTACCACCATCAACATGCCGCTGGTCCGCACCCCCATGATCGCGCCGACCAAGATGTACGAGTCGGTGCCCACCATCACCCCGGAGGATGCCGCCGACATGGTCAAGGAGGCGGTGATCTACCGGCCGCAGCGCATCGCCACTCGCCTGGGTATTTTCTCCCAGGTGCTGCACTCGATCGCACCCAAGAGCTCGGAAATCATCATGAACTCGGCGTTCCGCATGTTCCCCGACTCTTCAGCGGCCCGCGGCGAGAAAGGCAGCAAGGACGAGCAGGCCACCCAGGAGCAGGTCGCTTTCGCCTCGCTGATGCGCGGCATCCACTGGTAGCGGCCGGACGCGGGAAGGGTGTTCGACCGACAGGGTCCGGGCCGACCCTGTCGGTTGTCGCCGATCAGCGATCGATGATGCGTTCGAGCTGGTCGAGGCTGCGCGCCAGGCTGTTGCTCATCGGGGCAAGAAAGCGTTTCTCTGCGCGCATGCTTTCAACGAAGCTGCGCTCCTGCTGCAACACCTGGCGGTTCAGACCCAGACCGTACGGCTCGAGGAAGCGCTCCATGTCGTCGGCGCGTTCGAGCAGTTCGGCGCGTGTGGTGCGATAGCTGTGATCGACCAGTTCGTTGCGCGATGCGTAGCTGAACACGTTGGTAAAGAACATGCGCTCGTCGTTGCGGTTGGGTTCGACCAGCAGAATCGAGGAATCGGGAAACTCGGTGCGGTATTTCGCCATTCCGACCTGCATGCGCGACTGGATCAGCGAGCGGAAGGTTTGAGACAGCACGATCGGCAGGCCACCCTTGATCATGCGGCTGGAACTGCGTCCATCCGGCGGAACGGCCGGATCGAGCTCGGCGTCGTAGGGCACCAGCGGGTTGATGCCGATCAGCAGATCGGCGCCTTCCTTGAGCGCAACCGAGGCGTGCAGGGTTCGGCGCAGGGCACCGTCCACGTAGTAATGGCCGTCGATCTCGACCGGCGGGTAGAGGCCGGGCAGGGCGGCCGAGGCCTGGACCGCGGTCGAGATGGGGACGCTATCCCGGCCCGGCTCGCCGAAACGAACCGCCTGGCCGGTTTCCAGATCGACCGCCACGATGCGCAGGCGCGCGCTCAGCTCGCGAAAGTCGTTGCTGCGACCCGGCCGCGACAGGATGCCGGCGACGAAATGGTCGATGCTGTGGTTGTCGAAGATTCCGGTGGGAATCAGGCGGCTGAGGCTTTCGATGCTTTCCAGGTGGGCGATGCGCTCAGGATGACGGATGGCCTCGGTCAGTAAATCAAGCACCACGCCGGGCACGCTGATGGCCCGGTTGAAGTATTCGCGGACGGCAGGGCGTAGGAACAGGTCGGGCTGGAACTTGAACTCGGCGTCGGGCGAGCTCATGAAAATCCGGCTCATCTGGGTGGTCGTGATCTGGTTGGCCAGGCTTGCCGACAGAAACGACCCGGAGCTGACCCCGACGTAGATGTCGAGAGCGTGCATCTGGACGCCGTCGATGGCCTCTTCCAGGGCCTGCAGGGCGCCCAGCTCGTAGATTGCCCCCAACGGCCCGCCGCCGGCAATGGCCAGGCCGATCACGGGTTTGCGGCCGTTCAGGTCCGGTGTGGTGGCAGGTGTCAGTTTGAGCATGGTCAACCTCGGGCCTTTTTGGGCAAGGGAGGGGTAGCGGTCGGGCCGGAGCACGGTGTTTTTGCGTCCCAATGGGCCGCGCGATGGCCGGATTCCGAACCGTGCGAGGTGGTCGCTCCATTATAATGCACCTATTGCCCAGCTTTTGGGCACCGCCCAGGCGGTGCGGTCGCCGACCGGTCCCGCCAGTTCGCCGGAGAAATCCCATGATCGCCGCGCTCCACGAAACCGCGCCTGACTTCAGCTTGCCGGATCAGGACGGGCAATCCTTTCGGCTCTCCGAGCATCGCGGCCGGCGCCTGCTGCTGGTCTTCTACCCCGGCGACGGCACACCGGTCTGCACCCGGCAGCTTTGCGACTACCGCGACGGCCTGGAGGCTTTCGCCGATCTTGGCGTGACCGTGGTCGGTGTGAGCCCGGACGATGCCGAATCCCACCGCGTGTTTCGCGAAAAGTACGGCCTGCCGTTCACCCTGCTCAGCGACCCGGATCTCGAAGTGGCGGAAAAATACGACTGCAAGGCATTGATTGGCATGAAAAGAGGGGTGTTTCTCCTTGACGAGGAGCAGGTGATCCGCTACCGCCATGTCGAATCGCTCGCCATGTTTCGCCGCAAGCGCGAAGAATTGATCGAGGCCATTCGGCAGCTCGGATGAGCGACTCGGTCTCCTACGCCCATCTGCAGGAGCAGATTCGGCGCAGCCAGGCGATCACCGCGCGGGTCGACGCCCTCGACGTGCCCCGCGCCCGATCCCTGGCCCGCCTGCAGCACTGGCAGCGCAGGCGTCTGGACGCGACCTACCAGGACCTGCGCGACAGCCCGCGCTATCTTCCGGCCTGCGAGTTCTTTCTCCACGAGCTCTACGGCGGGCGCGACATGGTCGAGCGCGATCGCCAGCTCAAGCGGGGAGCGCCGGTGATGCGGCGGTTTTTGCCCGATCATCTGCTGGCCGCAGTCGGCGATGCCATGCAACTGCAGGCGATCAGCCTGGAGTTCGATCTGGCCTTGTCGGATCTTCTGGTCGACGTCGATGAGATCACCCAGCCCGACTACGCCCGCGCCTACCGCCAGCACGGTGACTGGGAAGGGCGCGAGCACCAGCTGCGACTGATCCGCGAGCTTGGCGAACTGCTCGGCGAAACGGTCCAGAAACCGCTGGTGCACAGGCTGGTGCGGCTGATGCACGGGCCGGCCGTGATGGCGGGCTTTCGTGCGCTGCAGGAGTTCCTGCGCGACGGGTTGTACGCGTTTGCCGAAATGGGTGAGGCGGATCATTTCCTCGATACAATCAGCGAGCGCGAGGGTGATGCCTTGCGGCGCATGCGCGAGGGGCGGGACTGGCCATTTGAACAGTGGGCGGGGCGGGGACCGTGAGGGCGGGTATACTACGCGCCCCCAAGTTGTCGGCCCGAGCGTCATGAAACTCCGCAATATCGCCATCATCGCCCACGTCGACCACGGCAAGACCACGCTGGTCGACCAGCTCATGCGCCAGTCCGGCGAATTCGCCGCCCACGAGCGCCTGACCGAGCGGATGATGGATTCCGAAGACCAGGAGCGCGAGCGCGGCATCACCATTCTGTCCAAGAACACCGCGATCACCTGGCGCGACTGGCGCATCAACATCGTCGATACCCCGGGCCACGCCGACTTCGGCGGCGAAGTCGAGCGCGTGCTGTCCATGGTCGATTCGGTGCTGCTCCTGGTCGACGCCGTTGACGGACCCATGCCGCAAACCCGGTTCGTGACCCAGAAGGCCTTCGCCATGGGCTTCAAGCCCATCGTGGTGATCAACAAGGTTGACCGTCCGGGTGCACGGCCGGACTGGGTCCTCAATCAGACCTTCGATCTGTTCGACAAACTCGGCGCGAGCGACGAGCAGCTGGACTTTCCGGTGATCTACGCCTCGGGCCTGAACGGCTACGCCGGGCTCGACGAAAGCGTGCGCGAGGGTGATCTCACGCCGCTGTTCGAGGCCCTGGTCGAGCACGTGCCGGCGCCACCGGTGGATCCGGACGGGCCATTTCAGATGCAGGTATCGACCCTGTCGTTTTCGACCTATGTCGGCCTGATCGGCATCGGTCGGATCCGGCGCGGAAAAGTAAAGACCAACCAATCGGTCAGCGTGATCGACCGCGACGGCAAGAAGCGCCCGGGCCGGGTTCTTCAGGTGCTGGGGTTCAAGGGACTCAAGCGCGAAGAAATCGCCGCTGCCGAAGCCGGCGACATCGTCGGAATTTCCGGGCTGGAAAACATCAGCATATCCGACACCATCTGCGATCCGGCCGCGGTCGAGGCCCTGCCGCCGCTGACCGTCGATGAGCCGACCATCCACATGACCTTCCAGGTCAACGATTCGCCGTTTGCCGGCCGCGAAGGCAAGTACCTGACCAGCCGCCAGCTGCGGGCGCGGCTTTACCAGGAGGCCACGCACAACGTTGCCTTGCAGGTAACCGATACCGCCGATCCCGATCAGTTCGACGTCGCCGGTCGCGGCGAGCTGCATCTGTCGGTGCTGATCGAGTCGATGCGCCGCGAAGGCTTCGAGCTGGCCGTTTCCAGGCCGCGGGTGCGCAAGCGCGAGAGCGAAGGTGAAGTGCAGGAGCCCTGGGAGTCGGTGGTCCTGGATCTCGAGGAGAATTACCAGGGCGCGGTCATGCAGGCCATGGGCGAGCGCAAGGGCCAGCTCAAGGACATGACGCCGGATGGCAGGGGACGGGTGCGTCTCGACTACCTGGCCCCGGCGCGCGGCTTGATCGGCTTTCAATCCAGCTATCGCACCATGACCGCGGGCACGGGTCTGTTTTTCCGCGTCTTCGATCACTGGGGGCCGGCCACCGAGAAGCTCGCCGGTCGGATCAACGGCACCCTGATCAGCATGGAACAGGGCAGGACCGTGGCCTTTGCCCTGTTCAACCTGCAAGACCGCGGCAAGCTGTTCGTCGGTCCGGGCGAGGAGGTCTACGAAGGCATGATCATCGGCCTGCACGCGCGCGAGAACGACCTGGTCGTCAATCCCCTCAAGACCAAGAAGCTCAGCAACGTTCGCGCCGCCGGCAAGGATGACGCGCTCTTGTTGACGCCGCCCATCCGCATGAGCCTGGAGCAGGCGCTGGAATTTCTGGCCGACGACGAACTGCTGGAGGTCACGCCGGAGTCGATCCGCCTGAGGAAACGCCTGCTCAAGGAACACGAACGCAAACGGGCCGACCGTGGGGCGATGGTCTGAACCTCCGCAAGCCGATGCGTCGCGGTCGAGCCGGCACACTCGTCGTGTACCCGTGCGATTGAGGATCATGGTGTCTGGGGGAAGCGCGGGTCGAAACATGATCATCAGGCGATGCCTGGTTTGTCTCCTGTCGTTCGTCCTGATCGACGGCGTGGCCGCCGACCCTGACCTGCGCGGCTTGCTCGACGAGGCCCAGCGGGTCAGCTACCAGGAGCACTGGCAGCAGGCCCAGGTGCTGCTCGACGAAGTCGCTGCGCGAATGGATCGGGCCAGCCTGCGCGAGTACGCCGATTTTCATCTGCTCGAGGCCCGGCATCTGGCCCTGGCCGATCGCTCGGAGGAAGCGCTGCAGCGCGCGGCCGAACTGCTGGAACTGGATCTTGCCGAAGACCAGCGGCTGCGGGCTCTTCAGTTCAGCGCCAATATCGGCGTGCTGTTGCGACAGTACGAGCGTGCGTTCGAATACCTTGGCCGGGCGCTGGCGATCCGGGTTGAACTGGAGGATCCGGCACCGCGGATTGCGACCTTCAACATGGCCAGCTACATGTTCGGACGGGTTGGTGAATACGAGCGCGGAATCCGCTACGGCGAACGCGCAGTGGTCCTGGCCCGCGACGTGGCCGGCCCCGCTGAGCTGTGCGTGGCGCTGCAGCGTCTGGCGCCGGTCTACAAGTGGGCCGGGCAGCTAGAGCGCTCGGAGCAGGCCTATCGCGACGGCATTGCCACCTGCCGGGAGGTCGGCAACGCCTTGTTCGTTGGCGTGTTGCGGCACGGGCTGGCCGATTTGCTGCGCCAGCAGGAGCGGCTGGAGGAGGCCATGGATCTGGCCGAGCGGGCGATCGCCGGACTCGAGCAGGCAGTCTACCCGCTGGGCGAGCACGAGGCCCGCCTGGTGCGGGCCGAGACCTTGCACGATCTTGGCCGGTTGGGCGCAGCTGAACAGGATGAACTGCTGCGCCTTTCCGGTTATTTCGGCGCGCGCGAGTTGTGGGATCAGGCGGCCCGGCTGGAGGCGTTGTTGAGCCGCATGGCCGAAGCCGATGGAGAGCCCGCCCGGGCGCTGCAGCATTTGCACCGATTGATGCAGGCCCGTGAATCCTTCCTCGGCCGCGAACGGGCGATGCGTCTGGCCTACCTGCAGGTCGAATTCGATACGCGATTTCAGCAGCAGGAAATCGAGCTGTTGCGGGAGTCGACCCGGGTCGCGCAGCTCGAGGCCGAAACGGCGGCCCAGCAGCGCCGTGTTCGCGCGCTGGGAATGCTGCTGGTCGGTTTGGTCTTTTTGGCCCTGGTGTGGATGCTGCTGCGTGTTTTTCGCAGTCGCCGCCGCTTCCGCGATCTGTCAAGACAGGACCAGCTGAGCGGTTTGGCCAACCACGGCTGGTTTTTCGAGCGGGCTCAAGCCTTGCTGGATGAGTACCTGGCCCGGCCGTCGAGCGGCCTTGTGGTGCTGGTCGCTGCCGACATCGATCATTTCAAGGACATCAATGATCGCTTCGGTCACCGCGTTGGCGATGAGGTTCTGGGCCGCACGGCCCGGCGGATGCGCGAATCGTTTCCCGAGCATGCCCTGATCGGCCGGATTGGCGGTGAAGAGTTTGCCGCCCTGGTCCGGGTCGACCGTATTGACCAGGTGATCGACTGCATCGAGCGCTTTCGTCGGCCTGACCCGGACTCCGTCCGCGCCGGCGATCCGGAAGTCACCGCGAGCTTCGGCCTGAGCTGCTACCGTCCCGGCGACGATATCGACGCCTTGCGAGAGCGCGCCGATCGGACCTTGTATCGGGCCAAGCAGTCCGGACGCGACTGCTACCGCCTCGACGCGAGTTGCCCGGCAGCGAGCTAGTGGTCTGCTCGCTCGTCTTGCTTTGTTCTCACTTGGGGCCAGTGCCGTAGAGGGCTCCGAGCATCGGCGGGTGCCGGGTGCTTCGGGCCGTCCGCAGCGATCGGCTTGGGTGGTTTAGCTGAGGTCTTTGGCTGTAGAGCGGTTCGAGCATCGGGGGCTGCCGGGTGCTTCGGGCCGTCC
>REEW01000021.1 GCA_007694885.1 Wenzhouxiangella sp.
TCAGGCGGTGGCCGCCGACCGGGTTGGAGGTGTCTTCGAAATAATCACCGGCCAGGCGAATGAACCATTGGTCGGTCGGAGTCCACTCGACGCTGGCCCGCCCGGCGAGGACGTCCTTGTCGTAGTTGTCCTTGCCGGTGGTCAGGTTGGTGCCGAAGCCGTCGCGGTTGAAGGTGGCGATGGCTCCGCCGATCGCGGCCGTATCGCTGACCGGCATCTCGCCGCTGACCACCAGGTCGCGCTGCGAGAAACTGCCGATGCTGCCGCGCAGGCTGACCCTGGGGTCGCGCCCCAGGCGACGGGTGACGTACTTGACCGCACCGCCGATGGTGTTGCGGCCGTACAGCGTGCCCTGCGGGCCTCTCAGGACCTCGATGCGCTCGACGTCGAAGATGTCCAGGACCGCGCCCTGCGGCCGGTTCAGGAAGACGTCGTCAACGTAGATGCCGACCCCGGCCTCGAAGCCGGCGACCGGGTCCTGCTGACCGACCCCGCGGATGAAGGCGGTCAGGGTGTTGCTGGTCCCGCGCGAGACTTCCAGGGTGGTGTTGGGCACGGCCTGCTTTAAGTAGGTGATGTCCTGGGCGCCGACGTCGCTCAAGGCCTCGCCGCTGAGCGCGGTGATCGAGATCGGCACGTCGAGCTCGGTTTCCTCGCGCCGGCGCGCCGTGACCCGGATGGTGTCCATGGTGGCTTCGGCAGCCGCACCCTCGGTGCGCTCGTCGTCCGGATCGGGGGTCTGGGCGACCACGCCGCCGGTCAGGGCGAGGGCAATGGCCAGGCTCAGGGCGGATCGGTAGGCAGTTTTCATAACGTCATTCCCTTGCGTTGTTTTGTGTGTGCGGGAGTTTCTCCTCAGGCTCCAAGCTTGGGCCAGGGCCGGGCCGGAGTAACTTGTACCTTGGTACAGTTCCGCCCGGGCCGCCTGGGGCGCGACCATGGTCCGCACCTGTTGACGGCAAAAAAAGACATCCGTGATGATTCTCAGCCTGATCGGCCTGCTCGGCGGCCTTGCCCTGCTCATCGTGCTGACCATGCGCGGCATGAGCCTGTTCGTGGCCACGCCGCTGTGTGCGCTGATCGTGGCGCTGACCGCCGGCGTGCCCCTGCTGCCGCCGCTGGCCGGACCGGACGGGGTCAACCTGGTGACCCAGTACATGAACGGGTTTACCGGCTTTATCGGCTCGTGGTTTTTCGTGTTCCTGTTCGGCTCGCTGTTCGGCAAGATGATGGAGTCGTCCGGCGGGGCCGACAGCGTGTCGCGCTGGATCATCACCCGCCTGGGCACCAGCCAGGCGGCCCTGGCCGTGGTCCTGGCCTGCGCCGTGCTGACCTACGGTGGGGTGAGCCTGTTCGTGGTCGCGTTTTCGGTCTACCCCATGGCCCTGGCCCTGTTCCGCGGGGCCAACCTGCCGCGCCGTTTCATCCCGGCCACGCTGGCGTTCGGCTCGGTGACCTTCACCATGACCTCGGCCGGATCACCCGAGATCCAGAACTGGATCCCGGTCGAGCACCTGGGCACCAGCCCGCTGGCGGCCTGGCAGGCCAGCCTGGTGGTGGCGATCTTCATGGCCGCCAGCGGCTATTTGTGGCTGCGCTGGATGCTCAAGCGCGCGGTCGAGCGCGGCGAGGTGTTCGAAAGCCGGGTCGACGATCCCGAAACCGGGCGCGGCAAGCTGCCCCATCCGGCCCTGGCCATGGTTCCGCTGGGGCTGGTGCTGGGGATCTCGTTTACCACCCACGACACGCTCGGCACCTCGGCCCTGATCGTGGCCCTGCTGGCCGGCTGCATTGGTGCTGCCCTGATCAACGTGCGTCATCTCCACCAGCCCGGCGAGGCCCTGACCGAGGGCGGTACCGGCGCCCTGATCGCGATCGGCAACACCGCCGCGGTGGTCGGCTTCGGCACCGTGGCCCGGGTCTCGCCGGCGTTCGACGCGGCCGTGGTCTGGGTTACCGGCCTGCCCGGCTCCGGGCTGGTCTCGGCCGCGATTGCGGTCTCGGCGATTGCCGCCATGACCGGCTCGGCCTCCGGCGGCCAGGCCATCGCCCTGCCCATCCTCGGGCCCCATTACATGGACCAGGGCGTCGACCCCGACCAGCTCCACCGCGTGGTCGCGATCTCGTCGGGCGCGCTGGACTCCCTGCCGCACAACGGCTACGTGGTCACCACCATCCGCGCCATCTGCAAGGAAACCCACGCCGCGGCCTACGCGCCGATGGGGGCGTTGACGGTGATCATTCCGTTGTTGGGGTTGATTTTATGCCTCGGGCTGTTTGCGGTGGGGTTTTGAAATCCGGGGTTCCGGGTTCGGGGTTCGGGTTATGTCCCCGACGAGCTGTCAGCAATTTTGTTAATATTGGCGACGTTGATTCCTGCGCGCGATCCCGATGAGCGAAAAAACCACCTTGACCGTGCGATTGAGCGGTGCGCTGAGTGAGCATGTGGCCAGCACGGTTGGCGAAACTGGATCGTACGAAAACGTCAGCGAGTACATCCGCGACCTGATTCGGCGCGACAAGAAACAGGTCGAGCAGGAACGCTTCGAGCGCTTGCGCGGCGAACTGCAGTTGGCGTTTGCTCAACCCGACAGCAGTTACGAAGCCCTGAGCGCGGCCGAGGTGATCCGACGCAACCGCGAGAAATGACCGCCATCCTCGTTCAGGCCGCCGCTTCCCGCCGGCTCGACGAGATTTACCGGTTCACCCGCACGCAGTGGGGCGAGGCCCAGGCCGACCGATACATCCAGGAGTTGTTCGACTCCTTCAGCGAAATCCCGACCCACGCGAAGCTGTCACGCCCGATCCCGGCCGAATTCGGCGTCAGCGGCTGTTTCTACTGTTTCCGGAAGCACATCGTCTACTGGAAGCGCTTGCGGGACGGAAACATCGGGATCGTGACCATCCTGCACGAGCGGATGCACCAGATCGAACGCTTCGGCGAGGATTTCACCACGTAAATCGGAGGTTACACCCCCGACGGCAACGCGCCGGCCAGGTCGTCGATCAGGTCGTCGACGTCTTCGATCCCGACCGACAGGCGAATCAGGGTATCGGTGACACCCAGGGCTTCGCGGCGTTCTTTCGGGACGGTTGCGTGGGTCATGATGGCCGGGTGGTTGACCAGCGACTCGACCCCGCCCAGGGATTCGGCCAGGGCGAACAGGTGGGTGTTTTCCAGGAAGCGGCGGGCGCGGGCCAGGTCGCCGCCGATGTCGAAGCTGACCATGCCGCCGAAGCCGTTCATCTGGCGCGCCGCCAGGTCGTGCTGGGGATGGTCGGGCAGGCCCGGGTAAATGACCTTCTGGACTTCCGGCCGCTGGGTCAGCCACTCGGCGATGCGGCCGGCGTTGTCGCAGTGGGCTTTCATCCTCAGCGCCAGGGTCTTGACCCCGCGCATGACCAGGAAGGCGTCGAACGGGCCCTGGATGCCGCCGGCGGAGTTCTGCAGAAAGCCGATCTGCTCGGCCAGTTCCCCATCGCGCACCACCACCGCGCCGCCGACCATGTCGGAATGGCCGTTGAGGTACTTGGTCACCGAGTGCAAGACGATGTCGGCGCCGAGGTTGAGCGGCTGCTGCAGCATGGGCGTGGCAAAGGTGTTGTCGACCACAAGCATTGCCCCGGCCTCGCGCGCGATCCCGGCGACCGCGGCGATGTCGACCAGCTGCAGCATGGGGTTGGTCGGGGTTTCGACCCAGAGCATTTTCGTGTTCGGCGTGACCGCCGCGCGGACCGCATCGAGATCGGCCATGTCGACGAAACTGAAGTCCAGCCCGGAGGAACGCCGGCGCACGCGCTCGAACAGGCGCCAGGTACCGCCGTACAGATCGTCAACGGCGAGCACGTGGTCGCCGGGCCCGAGCAGGTGCAGCAGGGTATCGACCGCGGCCATGCCGGAGGCGAAGGCAAAGCCGGCGCTGCCGTCCTCGAGATCGGCGATGCAGGCCTCCCAGGCCTTGCGCGTGGGGTTGTGGGTGCGCGAATACTCGAACCCCTGATGTTCGCCCGGACTGGACTGGACGTAGGTCGAGGTGGTGTAGATCGGCGTCATGATCGCCCCGTTGGAAGGATCGGGCGATTGGCCGGCGTGGATGGCGCGGGTGGCGAGGCTCTGCTTTTTGTCAGACATGGTTGAGCGGTCGGGGACTGAGGTCAGGACGCATTGTGCCGCATTGTGGGGCGGCGATTGAGAAGGGGATGAGGCGTAGGTCGGGGTTACATCCCCGACGGTCATACCCGTCCGGCGGCACCACCACCCTGACCGGGGTTACATCCCCGACGGTCATACCCGTCCGGCGGCACCACCACCCCGACCGGGGTTACATCCCCGACGGCCCAGACTCGCGGTTGGCAGCAAACCGGAACATGGACCGTCGGCCGCGTAGGGCCGACCTACGACAAACGCGTCAAAACAAACGTCGCCACGGCGGCAAAGCCGCTGACCGCGGCGACGCCGATGGCGACCCAGGTCCACGGGTTGACGCGCGGGCGTTGGGTTTCGGCCAGCACGCTGGGCGGGCGCAGGCCGGGGGCCTGGAGGACGAAGCGGTTGGCGCCCAGGCGCAGTTCGTCGCCGGATTTCAGGGGCCGGGTGTGGACGGGCTGGCCGTTGACGTGGGTTTCGGCGCGCGCTTCCAGGGTCAGGGTCTGGCCGTCGAAGCGGATTCGGGCGTGTTCGCCTTCGAGACCGTCGATGCGGATCTGGCTGGTCTCGTCGCTGCCGATCAGGGTGTCGTCGGCCAGGTCGAAGGTTTCACCGGTGCGCGGGCCCGAGGCGGTTTTGAGTCGGAAGGTCATGAGTGATGAGTTCTCTCAGGGCCGAGGTCGCGTAGCTGCCCTGGCCCAGGGTGAATGCCAGTGTCAGAGTGTTGGGTTCGGACCGGTCCCATTCAAGCGCGCCGATGCGCATGCGCAAGGCGCGGCGTTCGTGGTGCAGGCGAAACTGCTCGAGGCCGCGAACCAGTTCCGGTTCGGCGTCGAACACGCTTTGCTCGAGTGCGGCGACCGCCGCGCTGACCGGGCGCTCGCCCAGCCCGGCCAGGGGGCCGGTGGGATGCAGGTCGAGTTGCCGGCAACGTTGCTCGATGTCCGGATCATCGGCTTGGGGCACGAAGAAGGCGTGGCTGCCGTCGAGCATGGCCACGTCGCCGTTAAGGATCCGGTTCCAGCTGCCGTCGTGGACGCGCTGCTCGAGCACCTGGTTGAACAGCAGGCTGCGCGCGGCCGAGAGGTAGAAGCCGCGCTTGTGCTTCGACGGCTTGCGCCTGAGCTCGCCGGCAAACAGGGCCCGGGCGCGGGCGATGTTGTTGCCGCCGAAGCGCTGCTCGCCGAAGCCGTTGGGCGCGCCGTGATCGCGCAGTTGCACCAGGCGCTGCTCGAGCAGGTCGGGATCGGCCTCGAGATCGCGCACGACCAGGACAAAGCGGTTGCCCTTGAGCCGGCCGCGCTGGATCTTGCGCGCCGAGCGCTCGGCGCTGACGATGTCAACCCCCGGCAGATCCCAACCCGACCAGTCCGGATCGGCCTGCCCGGCCAGGTGGATGGAGAAGTACTGGCGGGTGACCGCGTTGCGATCCTTCAGCCCGGCGAAGCTGACCAGGCGCGGATGAACACCGGCGGCGCGGGCCAGCAGGCCGGCCACGTCGACCGTATTCTGCTCGCGCTTTTCGATCCACAGCCACAGGTGCTCGCCCTCGCCGGAGGGCTGGTGGCCGAGCACTTCCTCGACCTCGAAATCCTCCGGCCGGGCGCGGATCAACCCGCGCCCGGCCGGGCCGCCCCAGGCGTAAACGGCAGTCATGCGCTCATGATCCGCAGGCGGGCCTGGCGGCGGGCCACTAGTCTTCGACCCGCCACAGCACGGTCGAGTACGGGATCCCGCGCCGCTCTTCGCGGTTGTAGCGGGCCCGGATCTGGTAGGTCTTGCCGGCCTCGACCTCGACTTCGATGGTGGTCGCCTCGCGGCGCGCGGCCGGTCCGGCCCGCTCCCAGTTGCGGCGAATACCGGGCGGCGCGGCCGCCGGCATGAAACCGCGCCGGGTTTCGATCAGCACTCTGAGCTCGTAACGCCCCGGCTCCAGCCACAGCACTTCACGCGGCTGGATGTTGCGCCCGTCGATCTCGACGAAGCGCACCGGATGCAGGTCCTGGTCGAACTGGCCCGGGATGCCGCTGATCTTGGCGGCGTTTTCGCCCGGCGAGGTGGTCGGCAGGCCGCTGGCCGACAGCGGCAAGGCAAGGCTGAGCAAGACGGCGCTGAAGAGGAGTCCGAAAACTGTCCGAAGTGACATGGCTTGTCTCCTTGGTTGGGTTGGGTGTGAGTCAAGCATGTGCCCGCGGCACTGCAAAGACCATGGAAGAAGGCCGAAATTGTCCTGAAATTTACCTGAAACCCGGGGTTTTCAGGGCTGCTGGTACGAATGAGCCGCCCAGGCGCGGCTCAGCGATGCGGCCAGTTCGGCCGCGATCTCGCCGGGCACGGGCGGCTGCTCGCCGTCCCGGAACACGGTCTCGGACCACAGGATACGCCCGCCGGGCATTTCCAGGGCCCTGGCGGTCACGCTCATGCGCTCGTCTTCGAACACGATGGTGCCCTCGATCAGCAGGTTGACGCCAAGATCCTCGGCCACGTCCCGAGCGAGCTGATCGCTGTCGGAATACGGCGCCAACGAGGCCCGGCCGATCAGGCTGACCTCGTCCGGCCGCTGCTCCCAGAGCTGGCCCAGGAGCAGATCGGCCATGAGCAGATCGAGCCGCGCCGGGCCGTGCGCCGGCTCGCCGAACTGGTTGAACGGCAGCACCGCAAGGGTCCACCCCGGGGCCGGCTGCGGCGCCCGGGTGAACTGCCAGCCGAGCGCGCCGAGCACGCCCAGCAGCACCAGCGCGGCCGCGCCCAGCACGACCCGGCGTCGGCCCGGCCGGCGCGTCCGGTCGGTCGCTTCTACAAGCCGGACCTCGGCGCCCAGACGATAGCCGCGCCGCGGCACGGTCTCGATCAGATCGGCCGGCGCACCGAGCGACTTGAGCTCGGCGCGCAGTTCGCGCAACACCGCCGACAGGCCGGATTCGAAATCCACCACCGTGCCCTCGTCCCAGACCGCGCGGCACAGCTGATCGCGGTCGAGCAGAGTCTGCGGCTGTTCCAGGAAGGCACACAGCAGACGGGCGACCTGGGGGCGAAGGTGGGCTTCGGGCCTGCCGGCGCGGGCCCAAAGACGACCGTCGGCCGGATCGAAGCGCAGCGAGGCAAATGCGTAGATGCCCACCTCAGCCCTCGTCGGGCTCGAGATGGTCCGGGTTGATGATCAGGAAGAATTCCTCGCCTTCCCGGATCAGGCCCAGTTCGGAGCGGGCGCGTTCTTCGAGCGCGGCCATGCCGCTGCGCAAATCGTCGACCTCCGCGCCCAGGGCGTCGTTGCGGGCCTGCAGGCGGGCGTTTTCATCGAGTTGTTCTTCCAGCTGCGTGCGCAGTTCGCGCACATCACCCAGCTCGTTCCACATGCGCAGCTGGGCGCTGATCAGCAGGATCAGCAAAACGACCAGGATGATGCGCATGACCCGGCGCTCCCCTAGCCGGCCAGCAGGCGCCGAATCACGTCGGCATACACCCGCGGCAACTGCTCGAGGTCGGACAGGCGCACGCACTCGTCGACCTGGTGAATGCTGCGATTGACCGGCCCCAACTCGACCACGCTGACCCCTTCGGGCCCGAGAAAACGCCCGTCGGAGGTGCCGCCGCCGGTGTTGGCTTCCGGTTCGCGCCCGAGGATGTCGCGGCAGGCCGCCGTCACCGCGGCGGGCAGTGCGCCCGCGGCCGGACCGAACGGTTCGCCGGAAATCCGCCAGTCCAGGGTCCACGGGCCGGGATCGTGGCGCTCGATGATCGCCTCGATGCGATCTTTGAGCTTGTCGGCCAGGCTGTGCGGGTTGTTGCGGATGTTGAACCAGACCTCGAGCGTGCCGGGGGTGACGTTCTCGGCCCCGGTGCCGGCCCGGACGTTGGAAATCTGCAGTTTGGTCGGCGGGAAGAACGGATCACCGTCCTCAAAGACCAGCCCGCCGAGCTCGGCCAGCAGCGGGCCGGCCCGGTGAACAGGGTTGTCGGCGGCATGGGCGTAGGCCGTGTGGCCCTGAACACCGCGCACGGTCAGGCGGGCCTGGATGCTGCCGCGCCGGCCGATGCGGATTTCATCGCCCAGGTGATCGCGGCTGGACGGCTCGCCGACCAGGCAGAAATCGGGCAGCAGGCCGCGTTGTTTGAGCACCGGCACCATGGCGCGCACGCCGTCGCGGGCAACCCCTTCCTCGTCCGAGGTCAACAGCAGCGAGACGGTGCCGGCATGCCCGGGCACCTCGGTCAGGAAGCGTTCCAGCGCGACCACGAAGGCCGCCACCGAGCCCTTCATGTCGGCCGCGCCGCGCCCGTGCAGGAATCCGTTGCGCACGGCCGGCTCGAACGGCGGGCTGGTCCAGGCCTGTTCCGGACCGGGCGGGACCACGTCGGTGTGTCCCAGCAGCATCAGGTGCGGGGCGCCGGATCCGTGCACGGCCAGCAGGTTGCGAACCTCGCCGACGTCGACAAACTCCGTGGCCATGCCGGCCGCTTCCAGGCGCCCGGCGATGAGTTCGCAGCAGCCGGCGTCGTCCGGGGTCACCGAGGGCCGGGAGATCAGCGCCCGGGCCAGGGCGAGTACGTCGGCGCCCGAAGCGGCGTTGTATCCTGTTTCGATCATGGTTTTAGTGTACGCGCTGGGTGGAGAATGCTGAATCGGCTGCTGGATTATTTTCGCCCGAACCGCGGCATGCAGGCCGAGCCGCCGGATCGCGCCCTGTTTGATTGCCTGCTGCGCGACTTCCCGGCCCTGGACCGGCTGGATGGCCGCCAGCGTGATCTGCTGTACCAGCGCTGCGGCGAGATCCTGCAGACCAAGAGCTTCCAGGGCGCCGACGACTTCGAGCCCGAGCCCGGCGACTGCCTGGCCGTGGCCATGCTGGCCGCTCTTCCGGTTCTGCACACCGGCCTGGACTGGTACCGCGACTTCCACACCTTCATCCTGTACCCGGCCGAATTTCTCACCGACTACGAGGAAGTCGACGAAGACGGCCTGGTCCACAGCGGCCGCGACCTGCGCGCCGGCGAAGCCTGGGCGCTGGGCCCGGTGGTGCTGGCCATGAGCGATGTGCGCGACTCCGGTCAGGGCGAGGGCTTCAACGTGGTCGTCCACGAACTGGCCCACCAGATCGACCAGCGCAACGGCGAAACCAACGGCTTCCCGCCGCTTCCGAAGGGGATGGATCCGGCCGAGTGGACCCGGATTTTCAGCGCCGGCTACCAGCGCCTGCACGACGAGTTGAACCAGGGCCGCGAGCCCGGCCTGGACCCGTATGCTGCCGAATCACCGGCCGAGTTCTTCGCCGTGGCCTGCGAATTTTTCTTCGACGTCCCCGAATGGCTGGCCGAGCACCACCCCGAGCTGCACGGCCAGCTGGCGCGGTTTTTCCGCTTCGAGCCGATTGCGTAACCCAAACCGGCAATTGGAGACAACCGGCACATGGACCGTCGGCCACACGCGTGGCCGCTCTCTGCCGCAATGCTTCTTGCCTCCGGCAAACCGCAATGCGGCGCCGAGCTACGCTGGGCCGAATCGGGCAATTGGAGACACCTGGAACATGGGCCGTCGGCCACGTAGGGCCGACCTACGGGTGCCCGAACCCCGGCGGCGAGGCCATTTGCCGCACCGTATGTGCGCCACCGCCGACGTAACATCACCAGGTCATCGGGGATCCGATCGTAGGTCGGGGTTACACCCCCGACGGGCAGACCCGGAATCCGCCCTTATTTCCAAGGTTACACC
>REEW01000079.1 GCA_007694885.1 Wenzhouxiangella sp.
CCCTGAACCCTGAACCCTGAACCCTCAAAAACCATGACCCAAAGCTTCCCCTACTACCTCGCCAACCGCGCCGTCCACGCCAACACCGACCTGGCCGTGGAGGACAAACACAGCGGCCGGACCGCCTACCGCGTGGCCATGGCCGATGCCGATGTCGTCGACAAGGCCATCGCCGCGGCCGCGGCCGCCCGTCGGCCCATGGCCGAGCTGCCGGCGCATCACCGGCGCGACGTTCTGCGCCACTGCGTCGAGCAATTCCAGAAACGCCAGGACGAACTGGTCGAGGTGCTGATCGTCGAAGGCGGCAAGGTCATTACCGACGCCCGCGGTGAGGTGGCGCGCCTGATCGAGACCTTCGACATCGCCGCCGAAGAAGCAACCCGTATCGGCGGTGAAGTACTGCCCATGGACATCACCCCGCGGGCCGAAACGTTCTGGGGCATGTACAAGCGCGTGCCCATCGGCCCGGTGTCGCTGATCACGCCGTTCAACTTCCCCTACAACCTGGTCGCCCACAAGGTGGCGCCGGCGATTGCCTGCGGCTGCCCGTTCGTGCTCAAGCCGGCCAGCAAAACGCCGGTCGGCGCCCTGCTGATCGGCGAGGTGCTGGCCGAATGCGATCTGCCGGAGGGGGCGTTTTCCATTCTTCCGGCCGAGCGCGAAGCCTCGGCCGCGTTTACCGAAGACGATCGCTTCAAGCTGCTCAGCTTCACCGGCTCCGACGAGGTTGGCTGGCAGCTGAAAGCAAAAGCCGGGAAGAAGCCGGTGGTGATGGAGCTGGGCGGCAACGCCGCCTGCCTGGTCGACGCCGATGCCGACATCGATCATGCCGTCGATCGCCTGACGTTCGGCGCCTTCTACCAGTCCGGTCAGAGCTGCATTTCCGTTCAGCGGGTGCAGGTACACGAGTCCATCTACGACCCGCTGCGGGAGAAGCTGGTCTCCAAGGTCGGATCCCTCAAGGGCGGCGATCCGCGCGATCCGGACACCTTCGTCGGCCCGCTGATTTCCGAAGGCGATGCCGAGCGTGTCGTTGACTGGATTGAAGAGGCGGTCGGCAAGGGCGCGCGCTGCCTGGTCGGCGGCAAGCGGCAGGGCCGTATCGTCACCCCGGCGGTGCTGGAAAACGTCGACCGAGACTGCCGCGTATACGACAACGAGGTGTTCGGCCCGGTGGTGGTGCTGGAGAAATTCTCAGACTTCGATGATGCACTTGAGGTCATCAACGACTCCCGCTACGGTCTCCAGGCCGGCCTGTTCGTGCGCGACATCGACAAGGTATACCGCGCATGGGACCGGCTGGACGTGGGCGGTGTCATCGTCAACGACGTCCCGGCCTTCCGCGTCGACCACATGCCCTACGGCGGGGTCAAGGATTCGGGGCTGGGCCGCGAGGGCATCCGCTTTGCGATCGAGGACATGACCGAAATCCGGATGCTGGCGATCAAGCGGGTCGACTGATCGAGGATCAGGGCGCCAGTTTCTTTTTCAGGGCCATGGCCAGCGGTTTGGGCAGGTTGGGCAGCGAGCGCAGCAGCCAGGGCAGGATGCGGCGCTTGGTGCGGTTGAGCGATTCGGGAATGACCGCATCGATCAGGTGCGGGCCCGGGTGGCTTAGCGCGTAGTCCATCGCCTGGCAGAAATCCTCGGCGGTCTCGGCGCGCACGGCGTGCACGCCCATGCCCTGGGCGAGGCGGGTGAAATCCAGGTCCGGGCCGGTGAGATCGAGCTGGGATCGGGCCTTGGCGCCTACTTCATCGGCGCCGACCCGCTCCAGTTCCACGTTCAGAACGGAATACGAGCGGTTGTTGAAGATGACGGCGGTGACGTCCAGGTTCTCGCGCGCCATGGTCCACAGCGCCTGGAGGGTGTACATGGCGGTGCCGTCGCCGATCAGCGCGATCACTGGCCGGTCCGGGCAGGCGATGGCCGCGCCGATCGCGTTGGGCAGGCCCTGGCCGATGGCCCCGCCGGTCAGCGTGATCAGATCATGCGCCGGGGCGCCGGCGGTCATCACCGGCAGCATCAGCCCGGAGGTGATGGCCTCGTCGATGAGGATGGCATTGTCCGGCATCAGGTGGCCAACGGCCTTGCAGACTTTTTCGGCGCTGAGCTTGCCGCGCGGGCGGCCGGGACGACCGGCTGGCTGCAGTGCCGGTTCGGTCTGATCGGCGCCAAGGGCTGCAGCCAGTTTCTCCAGGCTGGCCTGGGCGTCCTGCGACGGGTCGCTCAAGCGATGTACCTGGCAGCCTTCGGGCGTCAGTTCGCTCGCCTTTCCGGGGTAGGCGAAAAACGACACCGGCGCCTTGGCGTCGACCAGGACCAGGTGATCCAGACCCGTCAGCTGCAGCGTGGCCAGCTCGGCAAGATAGGCCAGCCGTTCCACCGGCGGCCGACCGGCGCCGCGTTCCAGCCGGGTCGGAAACACCTCGCTCAATACCTTGATGCCGTTCTTGGCGGCGATGCGGGCCGCGGCAATCAGCGCCGGCTCGCGCAGGGCCCGGCCGCCCAGCAGCAGCGCGCTGTTGCCGCCTTTGCCGATGATGTCGGCGATGGCGGCGACGGTGTCGTCGTCGGCTGCTTCGGGTTCGGGCGGCGGCGGGGGTGGCGCGGGCTCTCCGCCCGTGCCCCAGGACACGTCGGCCGGCAGGATCAACGTGGCGACCTGGCCGGGCAGGCCGCGCGCGGCTGCGATCGCTTCGACCGCATCGCGGCACAGGTCCTCGCTGCGCATGGCCGTGCGCACGAAACCGGGCGAGACGTTGCGGGCCACGGTTTCGATGTCGGACTGCAGCTGGGCGTCCAGCGGCATGTGGTAGGTGGCGTGGTCGCCGACGATGTTGACGATCGGCACCTTGCCCTTGCGCGCGTTGTGCAGGTTGGCCAGGCCATTGCCCAGGCCGCAGCCCAGGTGCAGCAGCACCGCGGCCGGCTTGTTGCTCATGCGCGCATAGCCGTCGGCCGCGCCCGTGGCCACGCCCTCGAACAGGGCGAGCACGGCGCGCATGCGCGGCTCGCTGTCGAGGGCGGCAACGAAATGCATCTCGCTGGTGCCGGGGTTGGAAAAACAGACCTCGATACCGGCATCGGCCAGGGTCTTCATCAGGGCTTGGGCGCCGTTTGGCATGTTTGGACTCCGGGGCGGGAGGTTTTTACCGCAGATGAACGCAGATTAACGCGGATAAGAGCAAAATCAAAAAACGAATGAAATGATAAAAGGACAGACCGACCAAAACCGCTTTTCATTCATCCGCGTTCATCCGCGTTCATCTGCGGTTATATTTTTTTCGTCTCCAGCGCCCCCGCGCTCGAGACAGTCGGGCCCGATGTCGGCGACGCGGGTCACGCCGGTCAGGGCCATGGCCAGGCGCAATTCCTCGCGGAAGCCGGCCAGCAGGCGCTCGAGACCGGGTTGGCCGGCGGCGGCCAGCGCCCACACCCAGGCGCGGCCGATCAGCACGCCGCTGGCACCGAGTGCGCGCGCCCGGTAGACATCGATGCCGCCGTGGATGCCGCCGTCGACCAGCACCTCGGTGCGCGCGCCCACGGCGCTGGCGATCTCGGGCAGCTTGCTGGCCGTTGAGGCCACGCCGTCGAGCTGCCGACCACCGTGGTTGGACACCACGATGCCGTCGACGCCGAGGCTGACCGCGAGTTCGGCATCCTCGATATCCAGGATCCCTTTCAGCAACAGCTTGCCTTTCCACTGGTCGCGCAGCCACTCGACATCGGACCAGGTCACGCCGGGGTCGAACTGGGTGTCGATCCATTGACGAAAGGAGTCGGGGTCGCTGGCGGCGGCCACGTGCGGGTTCATCGTGCCCAGGCACATCGGCCCGCCGCGCAGCGGCACGTCCCAGAGCCAGCGTGGCCGGGAAAGCACCTGCGTGATCTTGAGCGCCTTGGCGCGCGCGCCCGGCACGGCCATGCCGTTGCGGGTGTCGCGATGGCGCGGCCCGGGCATGGGCAGATCGATGGTAAACATCAGGGTGCGGCAACCGGCCGCCCAGGCACGCTCGATCACCGCCTTGACGATGCTGCGGTCGCGGATCATGTAGAGCTGGAACCAGAATGGTCGGCTGGCGGCCGCGGCCAGCTCGTCGAGGCCGCACAGGCCGACCGTCGAGAGCGTGAACGGCACGCCGGCGGCCTCGGCGGCGCGCACGGCCTGGACCTCGCCGCGGCGTGCGGCCATGCCGGCCAGGCCGATCGGCGCCAGCGCCAGCGGCATGGCGCAGTCCTCGCCGGCCAGGGTGGTGGTCGTGTCGATGGCCTCGACGTCGACCAGCACGCGCTGGCGGAGCCTGACCCGGTCCCAGTCCGATGCGTTGGCGGCCAGGGTCTGTTCGCGCCCGGAGCCGCCGGTGTAGTAGTCGTAGAGAAAACGCGGCAGGCGCCTGCGCGCGGCTTCGCGGTAGTCGTCGGTGGTGACGGGGATGGATCGGATCATGGCTTTTGGCCCTGGAGAATCGAGCGTGCCGCGGCGCGCGCGGTCAGGATGCAGCCGGGCAGGAAAGTGCCTTCCAGCGAGCGCTTGCCGTTGCAGTTGCCGCCGCCGAAGCCGGCCGCCTCGCCGACGCAGTACAGCCCCGGGATCGGCTCGCCGCTGCCGTCCAGCACCCGGCTGGACAGGTCGGTGCGCAGTCCGCCCAGGCTCTTGCGCGTGATCAACTGCATGCGCATGGCGATGAACGGCCCGGCGCCCTTTTTCTTCAGCGGGGCGGGCTTGCAGGTCCGCAGCTTGTCTGGTCCCCAGCGCCGGGCGTGTTCGATCAGGCGGATCTGGGCATCATTCTGGAGACTGCCGCCCTTGCCATTGGGGGCGAAGTTGGCGTCGAAGGCATCGACCGTGGCTTCGAGCACGGTCGGGTCGATATCGTGCGAGCGGGTCAGCGCGTTCATCTTGCCGGCCAGCTCGGGCAGGGTGTCGGCGACCAGAAAGTCCTCGCTCTCGCGCTGCATCTGGCCGACCAGGCGATGGTTGCCGAGCAGGGTTTCTTTCAAAAACGACGGGAAACGCATGTCGCGGATGTGCGGATTGTGCTCGGCGCCCGAGATGGCGAACTCCTTGGCCGCAATCCGCCAGTTGAGCAGGTGCCAGGTCCAGGGCTTGTCCTGCTCGGCCACGCGCCGGCACAGCCAGTGGGTGTCGAACCCGGTCACCAGCGGCTCCGGCCCGATGCGAACACCGCGATGATCCAGCCACAGCGCCGATTTGCACGGGATGGTCGACAGGCCGTGGCCGGCAAAGTGCGGGTAGGGGTGGGGGAATCCGGCGGCGTAGTTCCACATCTCGCCGGGGTTGACGATCTGCCCGCCCAGGTTCCGGGCGGTGAAGGCGTGCAGCTTGCCGTCGGCATAGGGGTGGGCGCCGTTGAGCATGGCCGACGGCATGGGGCGCTCGGCCGGCCAGTGGTTCCGGCACTGTTGATGGCTGCCGTTGATGCCGCCCATGGCCAGCACCACCAGCGGGGCACTGAGACGGACCTCCTCGCCGCTGTCCTCGTTGACCGCCAGCGCACCGGACAGACGCCCGGCCGCGCGCTCCAGTGCGACCACCCGATGGCGATGCAGCAGCTGCAGCCGCCCCTGCGAGTCGGCCTGCTGGAGCGCCTTGATCATCTGCCGGACCAGTTCGCGCGCCGTGCCCCAGAGGATGTGGTAACGGGGCAGGGTATTGCCGTCGCCGAAGCGGCCGCGCTCGACCCAGTTGACCGCCGGCATGAACTTGCAGCCCTCGGCGATCAGCCAGTCGTGTACCTCGGCGCGCGAGCGCTCGACGTAGTGCTCGGCCCAGGCCAGCGACCAGCGGTCGTCGGGTTCGAGTTGGCCGAAGCGCAGCCAGTCGGCCAGCGCCCGCTCGGGCGTGTCGGCGATTTTCATGCGCGCCTGCAGCGGCGTGCCGACCAGGGCCATGCCGCCGAAGGCCCACAGCGCCAGCCCGCCCAGACGTTCGGGCGTGTCGCGATCGACGATGGTTACCGAGCGCCCGGCGCGCAGCAGTTCCAGCGCAGTGACCAGGCCGGCGATGCCGCCGCCGATGATCAGCACGTCGCCAGCGCGTGCCGGCGTCATCGGCAAGTTTCCCTGGTGGCCTGGCTCATGATCGAAAGTGTACCCGAGGGCCCGGCGCGCAAGGCAGGCCCGTGTCCTTTGGCACATGACTGCCCCGGGCCGTTGCGGCAGACTGATGGCATCGCACAGGTCAGGAGTTGTCTCATGGTTGTCCGCTGGTTCACGGGATTCGGGCTGCTGGCCCTGGCTGTTCTTGCCGCTCCGCTGTCGGCCGACCCGCGCTCGGCAGGGTCGATTACGGTCGACCAGAAGGCTCGCCTGGCCGAGCTGCTGGCCCCCATGGAGGGTGATCGTCCGGGTGCCGTGGTCGGCCTGGTGCGGGATGGGGACCTTTGGGCGGTGCACGCTGTGGGCCAGGCCGACTTGTCGTTCGGTGTGCCGTTCGAGGTGGATACGCCGACCAACATCGGCTCGACCGGCAAGCAGTTCACCGGCTACGCCCTGGCCCGGTTGCACGAGCAGGGCCGTTTGTCGCTGGACGACGACATTCGCACCTATTTCCCCGATTTGCCGGAATTCGATGAGGTCGTGACCCTGCATCACCTGGTCACCCACACCAGCGGTTACAGGGAATTTCTCAATACCCTGGGCATGGCCGGGGTGCGGATCGAGAAAGGCGACTGGATCGACCCCGACGAGGCGATCGCCCTGATCCGGCGCCAGCCGGCGCTGCAGAACGCTCCCGGCGCGGAATGGAACTACAACAACACCGGCTACTTGCTGCTGGCCCGGGTGATCGAGCAGGTCACCGAGATGCCGTTTGCCGACTGGATGGCCACCGACGTGTTCGAGCCGCTGGGAATGAACGATACCCGGGTCCGGCCGGCACCCGACGTCATCGTCGCCAGGGCCGCACGCGGGTACAGCAAGGACGATGAGCACTGGCGCGAAGCCCGCGATCTCGGCGGTGCCATGGGCGCCGGCGCGGTCTACACCACCGCACCGGACATGGCCCGCTGGATGGCGGAACTGGGCGGGTTCGAACACGGCGGTCCGGCGGTTGGGGAGCTGCTGACCACTGCCTTCGAGGGCACGACCTACGGCCTTGGGCTGATGGTCGAGGAGTTCCGCGGCCAGCGCCGCTGGCAGCACGGCGGCGGCGATCTGGGCCACCTGTCGGCGTTTTACTACTATCCGGACCTCGACGCCGGGGTGATGGTGTTCGCCAACCACCACGAGCTGCCGCCCCGGCTGGTCAGCGAGTTGACCGAGCTGTTGATCGGCGAGCACCTGGAACCGCTTCCCGAGGGCGCGGACGCCGGCGGACTTCCGGCCGAGGCGGATGCGCCTTTCGAAGACGCGTTCTTCGACGCCTATGTCGGTCGCTACGAGCTGGAAGCCGCGCCCGGATTCGTGCTGCGCGTCTTCCGCGACGGCGATCGCTACATGACCCAGGCCACCGGTCAGTCGGCAATCGAGCTCATCCCGCAAGCTGCGCGCAGCTTCGCCATCGAGGTGGTCGATGCGCGGATCGTTTTCGAAGTCGACGAGGACGGCGAGGTGCCGGCCCTGACCCTGTTCCAGAACGGCGAGCACCGCGCGCTCCGCCTGGACGACGGGGAGATGGCACCGCCGCCCGATCTGGCCGACTTTACCGGTCGCTATTTCAGCGCAGAACTCGAGACGTTCTACGAACTGGAGATGGACAACGACGAGCTGGTCCTGCGCCATCGACGCTTCGGCCCGCTGACCCTTGAACACAAGCAGGACGACGCCTTTCAGGCCGTCTTCCCGTTGACCACCGTGGACTTCGTGCGCGATGACAACGGCCGGGTGACCGGTCTGAAGGCAGGCAATCAGCGCACCCGCGATGTCTGGTTCGAGCGGGTTGCGCCAGTTCCGGACTGAACTGCACAGGGGCAGTCATTCAGGCTGTGATCAGCGACCTGCGAATGCGGCATTCAAGGCGCGGTCAAAGGTCCGGATCTCGCGAACGCCGCGGCGCTGGCAACAGGCCAGGTGAATGAGGTCGCGCGCCCCGAGGCCCGGGTACGCGTCGTTCAGCTGCAATGCCGTGAGCACATCGTCCGGTTCGACCGCCCACACCTCCCGAATCACGCGCTGGGCCAACTCCAGCGCATCGTGGAGTGTTTGCACACGCTCCACCGGCAGATAGACGTGGAGCAATTCCTGGAGCACCTCGGCCGAGGTCACCAGCGCTTTGCCGGGTTCACTGATCGCTTGTTCGAACACCGCGCGCGCCGGCTTTTTCAGCGGATGCTCGCGCCCAACGGCGTAAATGAACACGTTGGTATCGACGAAGATCATGTCTCCGTCAAACCCCGCCGCCTGGAATCTTCGGCCACGCGCCGATGTTCGGCCCAGTCCGGCTCGGTGCCGCTATCGGCACGACGATCGCAGCGCTGGAAAAACGCCGCCAGCGATTCGGGTGATGAAAACCGCGCCGTGCTTGCCTGTTCGGCAATCCGCGCCCGTCCGGCCTGCCGCAGCCAGGCGCTCAGGGACTGACCCTCCAGCCGAGCCTGGCGGCGGAACTCGGCGCGTTCCGTCTCTTCGACGACGACCTGAATTCGAACGGCCACCATGAGTACCCAATGAATGCATGAGTGTGTAATTATCATGTGTAACTTTTGGGTTTGTCAATCCTGAGCGAAACGGCGCCCGCGCGTGCCCGGCACCATTCTCGGCTTTTGAGAACGCGGCGGGCATAATGAGGGTGTGAGCGATGGCGATACCCTGATTCTGACCCCGACGGCGCGCCTGGCGCGCGCCGAGCTGCAGCGCCTGGCCGCCGAGCACGTCGCTGCCGGCGAGGGCGCCTGGCGGCAACCCGTGGTGCTGGCGTTTCCGACCTGGCTGGCGCGCCTGCGCGAGGACTATTTTCTCCATGCCGACGACGCTCGCATCCCGCTCAGCGCCGACCAGGCCCTGGTTCTGTGGCGCGCGGTCATCGATCACCAGGTGTTTGTCGGCGAGCCGCGCGTGGCCGAGCTGGCCGCCGGCGCCTGGCGGCTGATCCACGAGCACGACCTGGAAACACCGGAACGCTGGCCGGCCCTGACCCTGTCGGACGACGCGCGCGCCATGCGCGACTGGTCGGCACGCTTTGAAGGCCTGTGCCGCCAGCGCGGCTGGGTCGACGAATGGACCTTTGCCGCCGAGCTGCCGGCGCGGATCGGCGCGGGCGACATTGCCTTGCCGCAGACCATCCGGTTGCAGGGCTTCGAGCTGCCGCCGACGCCCTTGTTCAAGCAGGTGCTGGAAGCTGCCCGCCGGCGCGGCGTGCGCATCGAGCAGGACACCATCGTCGATCAGGCGGCGACTGCCTGGCCGGTGACCGTGTTCGACCATTCGTCGGACGAACTGGTGGCCGCGGCGCGCTGGGCCCGGCTGACGCTGGAGAATCAGCCTGGTGCTCGAATCGCGCTGGTGGTAGCCGACCTGGGCGGGCGCGTGGCCGAGGTCGACCGGGCCTTTCGCCAGGTGTTCGACCCGCCCGGATTCGCCCTGGACGGGCAGCGTGCCGAGCCCTGGCACGTCTCCCTGGGCTTGCCGCTGGCGCAGTGGCCCATGGTCGCCGATGCCCTGCTGATGCTGGGTCTGGTACCGGGACGCATGGCCCATCCGGATGCGTGCCGATGGGCCCATAGCCCGTTTCTGGACGGCGCCGAGGGTGAACAGAGAGCCCGCGCCCGGCTGCTGGGCCGCCTGGCCGATTCGGTCCCGTACTGGCTGGACGCCAGGGAACTCGCCCGCCAGGCCGGCCGGGTCGGTGCCGAGCGCCTGGGCGGTCGGGTGACGGCCT
>REEW01000019.1 GCA_007694885.1 Wenzhouxiangella sp.
GGGACTCGAACCCCGAACCTACTGATTAAGAGTCAGCTGCTCTACCATTGAGCTAGCGGCCCGACGTAAAGCGTGGCTGCCGTGGCCGGCAACCAGCGCCTGAAAAATGGGGTGAGCGACGGGGATTGAACCCGCGACCTCTGGAGCCACAATCCAGTGCTCTACCAACTGAGCTACGCCCACCACAGGCAAATCAATCTCTTTCCGGCCGACTATTCTAACCGACCCGACCAACATGGCGCGCCCGGCAGGACTCGAACCTGCAACCGTCGGCTTAGCATACCAGCTACCGCTTTCGCGGCCTCCCGCCCATTCGGGCGGAAGTTCGTGGTCTGGACTATCTCTTCACCATCTCAGGTGCTGCACGTATAGTCTCTACGGAACCCGTCGAAAGTCTTTCGCGAAATGCACTCGTCGCGATTGACGGTTCTTGGTCGCCTTTACCCTCAGGCAGGCCGAATAACCAAATACATCGGGATCAAGGTAGTAACACTCGTCCGTATCCGGGCAATACACGCAGTAGATATCGACTTCTTTCTTGTCGACTGGCACGCTGTGGGTTCCATTTCTATCGGCCCAGGAAGTCCAAAACTTGACTTCCAATTTTCCCGTGCGATCCAGCTTGCGGTATTTCACCTGTATACGGAGGAAGCGACCTCCCCGATACGCCACCAAATCAAAAGGCGCGTGTTCGGTCATTGGCAGCAGGATGGCAAAACCCTGCTCGAACAAATCCACCTGAGCCTTCAAGACTCCCAGGTCACCCTTTTCCTTGGTGTGATGCATGGCAGCAAATCAAACTGACTGCTTCTCATCGTACACCACCGTACGAGGTAACCGACGGTTTCCACGGGATTGCCATCGGCCGGCAATTGCCGCCGCTAAGGTTTCCCCGTTACGGTGCAGTCCACCCTGACGGTTCCGTTTCCCGCCAGGGGCTCCTTTTGTGACACAACCCTAAGGCTGCGCTGCTCAAAGGCCGATGCTCTATCCAGTTGAGCTACGGGCGCCAAGTCAAAAATCGTTTCAAACTGGTCGGGGCGGCAGGATTTGAACCTGCGACCTACTGCTCCCAAAGCAGTTGCGCTACCAGGCTGCGCTACGCCCCGAACTATAGCCGATCAATTCTAGGGCTTGGACGGGGGCAGGTCAATCATTTTGCTGGATGAGTATTCACCCCGGCACGTCAGTTGCGGGCGGTGCGCACCCGGATCGCCTCTTCCTGGTCGATCGCTTCGAGCTGTTCGTTGATGAAGCTCAGTGATTCGGTGATTTCGGGCAGGACGACGTTTTCCAGGGCCCGGGCACGGCGTTCGGTGCGGATGTACTCGTCGACCAGGCGCTCCAGGCAGGCCCGCTGCACGGCCAGGTCCAGGGCCAGGGCGCTGAGTTCCAAGAACGCCGACCGGCAGCGCCGGGACTCGGGCGAGGGATTGATCGACGGCTCGGCCGCGGCCTGCTCCAGGCGCGCCTCGCCATCGATCAGACTGACGCCGAGAAACGGTTGCTCGCGCAAGACCATTTCGGCCGCGCTCAGCTGCAGCGGCGGCAACGCTTCCAGCCCGTCCAGCCCGTGCCGGCCAAGAGACCGGGCCATGGCCACCACCGCCTCGTCGTGGCGGGCCTGGTAGCGTTCGCGGTCGCGCGTGAAAGCGGCCAGCCGACGCAGCATCTCCTGGGCCAGGATGACCCGTTTTTCGTCGAGGAACTCGAACCCCTCGCGCACCACCTGGCGCTCGTCCTGGAGTTCCAGGAAAGCACTGCGGGTCGGGCTGGTTTCGGTGCCGGTCATGACCTCAGTCCACCGCCGACTCGGCTGGCGCGGCCGCCGGCTCGATTTCGATGTAGCGGGCCAGCTGCTCGCCGGACAGCCGGGTCAGCTCGGAAGGCGGGAGCGAGCGCAGCAGTTCCCAGCCCAGCGCCATGCTCTGTTCGAGCGTGCGCGGATGCTCCTGGCTGACCAGGCGCTCCTCGAAGGCGTCGCCGAACTCGAGAAAACGACGGTCGGTCTCCGGCAACCCGTCCACACCCATCACCGAGGCCAGCACGCGCGCCCTGCTCGCCCGGGCGTAGCAGGCGAACAGTTGGTTCGACAGGGCCGGATGGTCGGCGTGGGTATAGCCCTTGCCGGTTCCGGCGTCCATCAGCCGCGACAGGCTGGGCAGCACCTCGACCGGCGGATAGACGCCTTTGCGATCGAGCTCGCGGCCGAGCACGATCTGGCCTTCGGTGATGTAGCCGGTCAGGTCGGGAATGGGATGGCCGATGTCGTCGCCGGGCATGGTCAGGATGGGCAGCTGGGTGAGCGTGCCGGGCAAGCCCTTGATGCACCCCGCGCGCTCGAAAATGCTGGCCAGGTCGGAGTACATGTAGCCCGGATAGCCCTTGCGGCTGGGAATTTCGCCGTGGCTGGCCGAAACCTCGCGCAGGGCCTCGCAGTAGTTGGTCATGTCGGTCATCACCACGAGTACGTGGCGGCCTTCGACGAAGGCCAGGTACTCGGCCGCGGTGAGGGCGAAACGCGGCGTCAGCAGGCGCTGGGTCGAGGGCTCGTCGGCGTGGTTGAGAAACATCGCCGTATGCGCCAGGGCGCCGGATTTTTCCATCGCCTGACGAAAGTTTTCGGCGATGTCGTAGGGCACGCCGATGCCGACGAACACCACGCAGAACTCGCCGGCCTGGGCGCCGCGCAGGCGGGCGCGCTGGGCAATCTGGGTGGCCAGGCGGTCGTGCGGCAGGCCGCCGCAGGAAAACAGCGGCAGTTTCTGACCCCGGACCAGGCTGTTCATCAGGTCGATGGTCGAGACCGTGGTCTCGATGAAATCGCGCGGCAGATCGCGGGCCGCGGGGTTGATCGCCATGCCGTCGACGCGCAGCCGCTGCCGGGCCGGCACCGGCGGCCCCCCGTCGATCGGCTGACCGACGCTGTTGAACACCCGCCCGAGCAGGTTCGGGCCCAGCGACATCTCCAGCGGCCGCTGGCGGATGCGGATGCGGGTGCCGTCCAGGTTCAGCCCGGAGGTCGACTCGAGCACCTCGATGACCATGGCCTCCTCGTCCAGCGCCGAGACCCGCCCGACCCGCGCCCGGCCCTCGCTGCCGATGACTTCAACGGCGTCGTTCAGGGACACGTTGGCCTCGCGCCGGGCAAACAGCAGCGGGCCTTCCAGGCCGGTGACGGCGTGGCTCAGAATGACGTCAGCGTGCATCGGCGTTCTCCTCGGGTGCTTTGAGCGCGTTGAAAGCCTCGCCAATGCGCGCGGCCAGCTGCGGCTTGCTGTCCAGATCGTCCTCGCCGAACTCCTCGCCCAGGCGCTGCAGGGTGCGCAGGATCGGCATCGCGGCGATGGCGGCCGGGGACACGCCCCGGGCCACGGCTTCGCCGGCCAGATCGATGAACTGCATCATCAGCCGCAGCATCGCGGTCTGGCGCTTGGGCGAGCAGAACCGGTCGACTTCGGAAAACGCGCTCTGGCGCAGGAAACCCTCGTTCATCAGGTCGGCCGCCAGCAGGCTCAACTGCTGCTCGGCCGGCAGGGAATCCTTGCCGACGATGCGGGCCATGCGCTCCAGCCGGGCCTGGGTTTCGAGCAGGCCAAGCAGGCGGCGGCGGTATTCCTTCCACTCGCTGTTGCCCTGCAGCTGCCACCAGCGCGCCAGCGTATCGACGTCTTCGGCGTAGCTTTTGAGCGGATGGATGGCCGGGTACGAGCGGGCCTGGGCCCGGCCCCGGTCCAGCGCCCAGAAGCTGCGCACGTAGCGCTTGGTATGGCTGGTGACCGGCTCGGAAAAATCGCCCGCCGGCGGGCTGACCGCACCGATCACGGTGACCGATCCTTCTTCCCCGTTCAGCGCCTTCACGCGCGAGGCGCGTTCGTAGAAATCGGCCAGCCGGGACGCCAGGTAGGCCGGGTAACCCGACTCGCCCGGTAACTCGCCCAGGCGCCCGGAGACCTCGCGCAGGGCTTCGGCCCAGCGGCTGGTCGAATCGGCCATCAGGGCCACGTGCAGGCCCTGGTCGCGGTAGTACTCGGCCACGGTGATGGCGGTATAGATCGAGGCCTCGCGCGCGGCCACCGGCATGTTGGAGGTATTGGCGATGATGACCGTGCGCTCCATCAGCGGGCGGCCGGTGCGCGGGTCTTCCAGTTCCGGAAACTCGTTGAGCACGTCGGCCATTTCGTTGCCGCGCTCGCCGCATCCGACGTAGACGATGACGTCGGCATCGCACCACTTGGCCAGGCTTTCCTGAAGAACCGTTTTGCCGGTACCGAAACCGCCCGGCAGCGCGGCGCGACCGCCGCGGGCGACCGGGAACAGGGTATCGAGAATGCGCTGGCCGGTGACCATCGGCGCATCGGCCGACAGCCGCTCGGCCGCCGGTCGCGGCCGTCGCACCGGCCAGTCGTGCTGCATGGCCAGCGAGTGTTCTTCACCGTGCTCGTCCTCGACCACCAGCACAGTGGCGTCTTCGCTGTAGGTCCCGGCCGGCCGGATCGAGCGGACCCGGCCGCTGATCAGCGGCGGCACCAGGCAGGCCCGGCCCGGGCCGAGCCCGGCGACTTCACCGAATACCTGCCCGCCGCGCACCTCGTCGCCTTCGGCCACGCGCGGCTCGAACTCGAATTCTTCGCTGCGAACTGCGGCCAGACCGGGCCGGAACCAGTGTTCATCGACATCGCCGAGCGGGCGCAGCAGGCCGTCGAAAATATTGCCCAGGATGCCCGGGCCCAGCGCCACCGACAGCGGCAGCCCGGCGCCGACAACCAAATCCCCGGGTTTCAGGCCGGTGGTGTCTTCGTACACCTGCGCGGTCAGCAGATCACCCGAGAGCTGAATGACCTCGCCGAGCAGGCGCTGCTCGCCCACCGCCAGGGCCTCGTGAACCTGGAACGGGTCACTCACCCGGGCCTTGAGGACCGGTCCGCCAATCCATTGGATGTGTGCCCGACTCATTCGCTTTCTCCCTCGTCGACACGGGTGAACAGGTCGAGCAGGGCACCGTCGATGCGGTCCCGGTCGGCCAGCAGTCCGGTCAGGCTCATGTCCACAGCAATTCCGCCACTGATCAGGCGCAGCCCAACGTCCAGCCCGGCGACCGGGTGGACCTCGATCCGGGCCTGGTGACGCTCGGCCCCCAGCTCGATGGTTTCGCTCCGCTCGGCGTCCGGCCAGTCCGACGGGCATTCAATGCGCCATTGGCGTGCATGGATCACACCCGCGGCCTGGACCAGCAGGGTCGCCGCCCAGATTCGGCGCGCACTGGTCTTTTGCCAGCGCTCGGCCAAAACCTCCGCCAACCGTTCGCGTCCCTCGGCCAGCACCCGGGCATCATGGGCCAGGGTGCGCCGACGCACAGCGGTCTCGACTTCGGCTTCGACCCGGCCCAGGGCCTGGCTCATGCGCGCGCGTTCGTCCCGAACCGCCGCTCGAACCCGGGCCCGGGCCTGGGCAAAGGCCTTGCGGCGCAGCTCGGCAATCTTCTTCGCGCCCTCGGCGCGCACGGCAGCGCACTGCTGCTCGCCGGAGGCTTGAAGCATGGCGCGAAGATCGGCAACCGACGAGGATTCAACGTTGGACGGCTTTTTCATGTCTCGACTCCCAGGGCCCGACGTACCTTGCCGGCCAGGTCGGGGGCGTGGCCGTGGCCGCTGACGTCCGGGATCACGGCCAGCGGCGGTCGCGCCCGGCGGATCACCCGGGCCAGTTCCTCGGCCGGCACCTGTTCGGCCAGGTCGGCGGTCAGCAGGACCGGTCGGCCTGTACGCAGGGCCTGGCGCAGCTGCTCGCGGACCTGGCCGGGCTCGGTCACCAGGGTCTCCAGTCCGGCCAGCCGGAAGCCGGCTGCGGTCACCCGGTCACTGATGACGATCGGAATGACAATCGGGCTGACGAT
This sequence comes from Wenzhouxiangella sp., assembly GCA_007694885.1. Taxonomy (GTDB): domain Bacteria; phylum Pseudomonadota; class Gammaproteobacteria; order Xanthomonadales; family Wenzhouxiangellaceae; genus Wenzhouxiangella. The sequence goes on from REEW01000019.1 coordinate 5,897, forward strand.
CGGCTGGTCCATGTCAGATCTGGTTGAGGATCAGAATGGCGATGATCAGGCCGTAGATCGCCACGCCTTCGGCCAGACCGACCATGACCAGGACCCGGCCCATCAGGTCCGGTTTCTCGGCCAGCGCGCCCACGGCGGCGCTGCCGACGTGGCCGACGGCGTAGCCGGCCCCGGCCGCAGCCAGACCGGCGGCCAGCGCGGCTGAGAGGAAGCCCCAGCGCACCACCGAGGGATCGATGACCTCGATCATGATCTCGGCGTCCCGGGCACTGGCCACGCTCGAGCTGAAGACGAGGTAGGTGGCGGTCAGCGCCAGACAGGCAATCACGGCGCCAAGCACCAGTAAAACGATCATTCCCAATTTCATGTCGAACTTCTCCCGGTAGGTCGGAAAACGGTGCCCGGGCCAACCAGCGGCTTGAATCGGCGGCCCTCGGCAGTGAGGAAGCGAATAAAGAATTCAAACAGCATCAGACGGGTGGTCTGGATGCTGACGATCAGGCCCTCGAGCGCGATCACGATGGCATTGCCGAGGATGATCACGAACACCCCGGCGACCCCGCCGCCGGCCGCATCGGCCATGCCGAACACCGCCGCCGACAGCCCGGCGTGGGCCAGGGCGAAGGCGCCGACACGGACAAAGGAAATCGTGTTGACCAGCAGCTGGAGCATGCTCTCGAGCAACTCACCGATGGCCTTGGGCAATTCCAGAAACTTGTTGTGCTCGGAAACGGCCACCGTGCCGAGCACGAACCAGGCAAAGCCCAGCCAGGTGATGTTGAGCAGTTCAGGCCGGAAAAACGCGCCGAGAATACCGAAGTACGCCACGACCAGACCGGCCCGGGTGGCCAGCCAGTTCAAGCCCGCTCCGCGCCAGAAGCAACGCAGGGCATCGAACAAAAGCCCCAGACTGAGCATGGACACACCAAAACCCAGGGCGATGCTCATGACGAGGATCGGATGATCGATCGGATGCATCCACAGCGCCGGAATCAGCTCCTCGTTGGCAAACACGCTGCCGAACAGGAAACCGAACACGATGGCCATGGCCCCGAACGGCACCAGCAGGCCGAACACCGGCACGCGCTTGCGCAGCCAAAGCCCCAGCGCCAGCAACACCGCGCCCTGGCCGACGTCGCCGAACATGAAGCCGAACATCACCGGGGTCACCACGGCCAGCAGGCGGCTGGGGTCGACCTCGGTCGCGCCGGGCGTGCCCAACAGGCTGGGGAAAATCTCGAACGGGCGCGCCCAGCGCGGGTTGCGCATCACCACCGGCACGTCCAGCTCCGGCGGCGGCTCGGTGCGACGCAGCACGTGTTGAATATTGCACTCGGCCAGCACCCGTTCCAGTTCCTGTCCGTCGGGGTCGCTGCACCAGCCGGTCACGAGAACGAAATGCTCGGTCACCGGCAAAGCCGGCGCGTGGCCGTCAAACCACTGCATCAGCGCCATCACGCCCAGCGCATCGGGCAGTTCGTGGCCAAGATTGAGCTCATCGATCTGCGCGGCCGTTTTCCGGCGCGCCTGCTCGGTTTCCTCGCGCCGCCTGGCCAGCGCCGCGCGCGCCGCTTCCGGCTCGCTCGGCAGCCACTCCGGCAACAGCAGGCGGCGCGCCTTGATCGCCGTCATCCGGTCATCCAGACGGGCCACGGCATCGGCCGGACCCACCGCCAGCACGTAGCGCTGCCGGGCCGAGTCGACCAGGAACTGAGACAGCACCGAAGCCGGCCAGTCCTCGAGCTCGGCGTCGGCCGGCAGGCGGTACAGGCGCGCGGCCAGCATCGGCCCGGCCTCGGCCAGTTGTTCGAATGCCGGCAGAACCGGGTTGTCGCCGGCCACCAGGCGGTCGAATTCATCCAACCGGGCGATCTCGACATCCAGCCGCTCGGCCTCGTCAATCAGCCCTTCGGCCTCTTCGGTCCAGGCCCGCAGGCGGTCCCGGGCCTCGTGCATCGCCGCGACCGGGTCCATGGATCGGTCCAGGGCCGGCAGTATGCCTTCCGGCCACCAACCGGAGAAGCGTCGCTCGAGATCGTTGAACTCCTGCACGGCCGCGCTCAGGCCGGGCAGTTCAAACGGATGGTCCGGTCGCTGCCCGGTTTCCAGCTCCACCGTTTCGGTCTCGGCCAGCCGGGCCAGGGCGCGCGCCAGGTCGGCGCGCGGGACCAGCAGCTCGAACCAGCAGGCGGTTCCCGGTCTCAGGCCCATGTCAATCCCTCCGGTACCCTGCGCAGCAGGCGTCGTGTCACCAGGCCCGCACGCACACGCTCGGCGTCCAGGCCTTCCAGGCCGAGAAAGGCAAACAAGGCCGCCACGGTGCCGGCGGCACGCCGGAATACCCGTTCGAAGCGCTCGCCAAGCTCAGCCCGCAGGGCCTGACCGTCCTGTTCGGCCGGCGCTTCGGTCATGCGCGCATCGTGGTGGTCGGCGATCCGGACCAACTGCTCGATCTCGGCCGTGGTCGCGACCGAAGCCGCGCGCGGCAACAAATCATGGAAGACGGCCTGCCAGGCCTCGCGCACGTCGCTGCCTGACGACAAGGCCGAGACCATCGGGGCCAGTTCGGTGTCGTTCAGGGCGGCCAGGCACAGGGTTGGCGGCTGCAGGGCGAACCTGCCGATCACGGGGTCTTTTTTCATCCAGGGCTGCACGGCCCCGCCGCCGAGTAGATGCGCCAGGGCCGGCAGATCCGGCAGCCAGCGGCACCACAGCAACATGCCGCGCCAGGCCTTGGGCGCCCAGGCCGCGGACTGTTCGACCACGTCGCGCCAGTTGGCCCGCAGCAGCCGTTCGATTTCCGAAGAAGAAGAGTCCGGGGACACGCCGCGCACCCAGCGCTTGAGCGGCGTCTGGCGAACCGCATCGAGATAGTGCAGAACGTCGACGCTGGCCTCGATCCGGCGCCATTCGTCCTCGCCCGGGCGCTGACCGTGGCGAGCCTGAAGACGGGCCTGCAGGTAACCGGCCCGTGCCGATTCAGCCATGCTCGCCTCCGGTCAGGCGCGCGGCCAGAATGGTGACGGCAGCGGCCAGACGCTCGCGATCGGCCTGGTCAGGTTCGATCAGGGGCGCTTTTTGCTCGGCAAGCAGGCGCAGTTCGGCGGCGCGCTCGGACACCGTGCGCTCGCAGCTTGCATGAATACGGGACAGGCGCTCGCCGGCTCGACGGTGGATACGCCGGGCACGTTCCTGCTCGGCGGCCAGCTCGGTCTCCACGGCCTGGCGGCACGAGTCGACCTTGCGCCGAACCTCGGCTTCGGCTTCGAGAACTTCTCGAACAGCGTCAGCCGCCCGGGTCTGCTGTTGTCGTTTTTCGCCCGACATCTCTCCACTCCCGTACCGTCAGGAAACGCCGGAGAGCTTGCGCAGTATGGGTTGATCACTGCCGAGCCTTCCGGACCGACCAACGATCAAGCTCTCGCCCGCCGGGAACCCAATCCGGCATGGGCGGAGGTTAGTTGTTGTTTTCCATCCCTCCTCGGGACATGGTTGAGGGTACGCTTGATGTGCGGGGCAGGAATTGACCGGGGTCAATTTTGGGAAAACCCGGTTCGAACCTGGGGAGGTGCGACTCGGCCTCCGGGTACGTCAGACATGAAAAACCCCGCGCAAGGCGGGGCTTTTCATGTCTGGCGCGCCCGGAAGGATTGACTGCGCCCGCATTCGCGGGCTTGCCCTTCGGGTGCGGCTCACGCCGCATCGTCCTCGCTTCGCTCGGGTCGAACCTGGGAAGTTTCGACTCGGCCTCCGAGTGCATCAGACATGAAAAAAGCCCCGCGCGAGGCGGGGCTTTTTT
>REEW01000049.1 GCA_007694885.1 Wenzhouxiangella sp.
GCATGGAGTACGCCACCAGCTCGCGCTACATCAGCTTCATCGAGCGCGCCGTGCCAAGTGATGCCTACAAGGTCAACCGCGAGCCGGGCATCATGTTCGAAACCATCAAGCCGAACTGGTACTGGACCATCGGCCTGTTCGGTAACGGCATCGACTATGACCGCGAAGTCGAGGAAGGTTATTCGATCAACACCCGCGGCTCGTTCGCGCCGGTATTGACCGAAACCAGCTACGTCCACCTGGGTGCGGGCATCAACTACCGCAAGAACGCCTTCGACAAGGACGCCGAGGAGTACCAGGGGGTTCGGCTGCGCGCCCGTGAGGGCACCCGCGCCATTGACGCTCGCCTGCTGGGACGCGACGACATCGAAGGCGTTTCGGACTTCACCCGCATGAACCTCGAGTTCGCCGCCGGCTTCAATTCCTGGTGGGTGCAGAGCGAGTACTACCGGGTCAATCTGAACCTGAACCCGGACAAGGGTGACGTGCGCGTCGACGATGACTCGCTGACCCTGGACGGCTGGTACGTGCAGACCGGCTACTTCCTGACCGGCGAGCGCCGCAACTACCGCGCCTTCAGCGGTGATTTCGGCCAGCAGGTTCCCAACGCCAACTTCAATCCCTCCGAAGGCACCTGGGGAGCATTCGAGGTTCTGTTCCGCTACGGCATCGGCGATTCGCGCGAGCACAGCCGACCCGGTCGCGGCCAGAAGCTGGAGCGCTACACCGCCGGCCTGAACTGGTACATGACGCCGGAAGTCATGGCCAAGTTCAACATCATCTACCTCGAAGGTGAGCGTGACGACATCGAGGGCGACGGCTGGGTGTACGGTATGCGCCTGCAGTACATTTTCTAGCGCTTGCGCTTTTCAGCGCTGACCCAAAAACGCCGGCCAATGGCCGGCGTTTTCACATGAAAAGAAAGAAATCGCATCGAGCGCATTCAACCCGGGACACTACCAGTTCCTGTACGGGTTCTTCATCAACATGGAGTTGTAGTATCGGTCATCACCCGTCACCTCCGCACCCAGCCATTCGGGTTTTTCGAACGCTTCATCTTCAGACTCGAGCTCGATTTCGGCCACAGTAAGACCATCGTTGTCGCCGTAGAATTCGTCGACCTCGAAGGTCTTGCCGCCGAACTCGACCAGGTAGCGTGTCTTGTCGATCACGCCGGGCTCGCAGATCGCCAGTAGTTCACGGGCTTCCGAGACCGGAATCTCGCGCTCCCACTCGTAGCGACTGGCGCCGGATTCACTGCCGATTCCCTTGATGGTCAGATAGCCCTTGTCGCCCTTGATCCGGACTCGCACAGTCCGCTCGGGGACCGACGACAGGTATCCCTGGATGATTCGGGTCTTGCGGGAAGCGTGCGGTTTGAACTCGCCGCTGACCAGAAACTTGCGTTCGATTTCCTGGGCCATGTTGTTCTCCTCTGGTCGGCCGTGGTCAATTGGCCAGCGGCTTGTCGATCATGCCGATGACGCGCTTGATGGCCTGCAGGTAGTTGATGTTTTCCACGCCTTCCAGGCCAACGTCAATCAAGGTCTTGTGGATATCGGCCAGTTCGGTGGACTCGGAATTGATGGTCGCCAACCGCGCGCCGTTGATCAGCACGTAGCCGTATTCGCAAATGGTGTCGTTGACCATGTAGCCAAAACGCTGCTTGTGCACGCGCACTGCCTGCAGCGCGGGTTGCGCCCGGACCAGGCCGAGAAACGCCTCGAGCGTGAAGTGATCCTGCTGCGGCAGGTCCATGTCGACCTGGAAAGCCGGGATCACTTCATTGATCAGCGTGTCCCGTTGAATCGGGAACTCGCCCTTCATCAGCGGATTCCACTGCTCCAGCCCGTCCACGGTCTGAATGTAGGTCTTGATGTCCATCTTGCCGTTGCGGATCTTGGTGTTGTTGACGTCGTTGGTCCGCGACAGGATGTAGGTTTCGTCCGAGTGGCGTTCCCAGACGGCTTCGGGAACGGGTACCGACAGCCGGCCCATGCGGTAATGCGCGCTGTCGAACTGCTGTCCGAAGCTGCGGAACTCGAACCGGGGTTTGGATTCCTCGCCGATCTGGAGGGTATTGTTCATGGGCGCGTCTGCCTGTTGTCAAGGATCGTTCGCCTCAGTATAGCGGCCGCGCATCCAGGTAGCCCCTCGCCAAGCAGAAACGCCGGCCTGCAGGCCGGCGTTTCTGGTCAACATTTGCAAAGTATGGTCAGCGCGGCCCGGGTTCGGCGAACTGCTCCATCCAGCGCTGCACTTCGTTGTACCAGTAGACCGAATTGTTCGGCTTGAGAATCCAGTGATTCTCGTCCGGGTAGTAGATCAGGCGCGATTCGATGCCTTTTGACTGCAGTGTCCGGAACAGCTCGAAGGCCTGGCCGACCGGCACCCGATAGTCGAGCTGGCCGTGAACGATCAGGGCCGGCGTGTGAAAGTCCTCGGCAAAGTAGTGGGGCGAGATGTCGCGGTAGATCTGCGGCTCGTCCCAGTAGTGGCCGAAACGGGTGGAGTGGACGGCAAAGTCGGCCGCCATCTGCGAGTACATGTTGTAGACCGGGGCGTGGATCAGCAGGGCGTTGAACGGGTGTTCCTTGCCCAGCAGGATGGACGACAGGTAGCCGCCGTAGCTGCCGCCGCCGGCCACCATGCGCTCGGCATCGATCCAGTCCTTGTCGGCAAACCACTCGGCCGCGGCGATGGTGTCGTTGTAGGGTGCGGTGATCCAGTCGGGGTTGATGTAGTCGGTGAAGTCCTGTCCCCAGCCCGGCGAGCCGTGGAAATTGTGCCAGGCGGTAACGTAGCCCCAGGAAGCAAAGGTCTGCGCGTTCCAGCGGAAATGGAAGCCGTCGGTGATCGCACTGTGCGGCCCGCCGTGGATCAGGAGAAACAGCGGGTATTCCTTTTCCGGATCGAAGCCGGGCGGATAGTGGACCCACATCTGAATGTCGGTACCGTCGTGCCCGGTGTAGGTCACCGATTCGTAGCGGCCCAGATCGACGTTTTCCAACACCTCGTCGTTGAAGGTATCCAGGCGCGATGCCGTGCCGGTGGCTGCATCGATGCGGACCACGCGCGGCGGGTAGAGAAAACTCTGGTTGCTGCCGACCACGGTGCCGTCGCCGGCGACACTCAAGCCGCCGAAATCGGTCTGTTCGGTGACCGCGCGGACCTCGCCGTCGGCAAGGTCGATGTGGAACATGCGGGTGGTTCCGTCATCGGCTGCGGTGACGAAAAAGCCGCTGCTATCGGCGGTCCAGACCATGGCGCCCGGTGAGCGGTCCCAGTCTGCGGTCACGTTGCGACGCTCTTCGCTGTCCAGATCCAGGACCAGGACATTGACCGTATCGGCATAGAAGCCGGGAATGAGCTGGCTGCCCCAGGCCAGCATGCGGCCGTCGGGGCTGAACATCGGGTTGCCGTCGCCGGCCGGGTTGTCGCGGGTGAGGTTGCTGGCGCTGTCGTCGCCGATGCGGGCGAGGAACAAATCGATTTCCGGATCGACACCGCTGTCGCTGCTGTTGGAAGTAAACGCGATGTGGGTTTCTTCGGGGTGGATGTCGTAGCTGCCGGTGCCCTGGGACGAACGCGGGAGTTCTCGGCCCAGTGGCTGGGTGATGGCTTCGACCTCACCGCCATCGGCCGGCATGCGGAAGACGTGGGCCTGGCGGTCCTCGCTGATCCAGTGGTCCCAGTGCGAGTACGGCAGCGCGTTCCACTGGTGGGCCGAGACCTTCGAGTCGCGATCGGCCTTGACCTGCTCGGCCATTTCGTCCCAGCTCTTGTCCGGCCAGACCCGGCTGATGAAGTAGATGTGCTCGCCGACCCACTTCAGGGCCGAGACGCCGGTGGCCACCTCGCTCAAGCGCGTGGCCTCGCCCGGGCCGTCCATGGGCAGCAGGTAGATCTGGCTGGCGTCGTCGTCATCGCGGCGGGCCGTGAAGGCCAGCGTGCTGCCGTCGGGCGAAAACACCGGGCTGCCGGCCGAAGCACCGGCCTTGGTCAGCGGGCGCTGGACGTCGCCCGCCGTGGACAGCAACCACAGGCGGGTCTCGGATTCATCGGTCTCGGTGTCGTAGCTGGTCACCGGCACGACCACGTGCCCGCCGACCGGCGAAATCACCGGTGAACCGACCCGGTCCATCTCCCACAGCACCTCCACCGACAGCGGCCGCGTATCTTCGGCCAGCGCCAGCATCGGCACCAACAGCAAAATCCAGAAACATTTCTTCAGCATTGATTGTTCCTCTGTGGTTATTTTGGGGACCAGACTCCGCCCGTCGGGGGTGTAACCCCGACCTACCCCGGTCCCCAGGAAATCAGTACAGCTCCAGCCGAGTCACATCCATGGTGTACGCCGACGCGGCGGTGTCGTTTTCGATGTCCTCGACATTGAGCGTGCCTTCCATCCAGAACGCATCCCAGATATTGACCATGGGGATCGGGTCTTCCAGGCGACCGTAGATGATCTGGTTGGCCGGCGGCGGCGGGACGTGGATGCAGGCGCCGAAGTACGGCACCAGGAAGAACTCCTTCAGGTTGCCGCGGCCATCGGTTTCGATCGGCACGACGAAACCGGGAATGCGCGCTTCGATACCGTCGAGCTCCGGCATGGTGCGGAAGGACTGGAAGGGTTCGGGCATGCTGAATCCGCTGTGATCGATCTGGGCGGACTCTTCCAGCCAGGCGTTGAACTCTTCCTCGGGCATCAGTTCCAGCCATTCGAGTTCGCGCGCTTCGCCATGGACTGTCAGCGGCACCAGTGCCGCCAGGCAGAACGTCATGAGCGTAGAGATGATGCGGTGCTTGAACATGGTCATTTTCATATCGGCTGCAATCGAAGATCTGAATTCTACAGACACTACCAGGCCGGCACAGGTTCAGGTCTTCACCTGCATCCCGTCGGCCAGGGTGCGCCGGTAGGCAAGGAAGGCCGGCACCAGGGCAACCAGCAGGCCGGCGACGAAGATCGCCCCGAGCACGCCGATCTGCCAGGGCTCCGGCCAGCTCAAACCCACGTGCAGGCCAAGGTTGGTCAGAAGCCACGGAGCGGCCGCCACCTGAACGACGACCGCCAGCGCGACCCCGAGCACGATGCCGGCCGCAGCGATCAGGCCGGCCTCGAACACCAGCAGGCTGGCAATCTGCCAGGGCCGGGCACCGTTGGCGCGCAGGATGGCCATTTCGCGACGGCGCTCGTTGAGCGTGGTCAGCAATACGGTCAGCATACCGAGCAGACCGGCCAGGACGACCAGGGCGGCGACCACGCGCAGGACCTGCTCGGCCAGTCCGGTGATCCGCCACAGCTGCTGCAGGGTGATTCCCGGCATGATGCCGCTCAATGCTTCCTGGCGATACTCGTTGATCCGACGCTGCAGTCCAAATGCCGCCGCGCGCGTCGTCAGACCGAGCAAAATGGCGGTGACCGAGTTCGGCCGCAACTCATCGGCCCGGGCCCGGGCGCTGTCCGGATCAATGCCCGCACCCGGCCGCTGAACCCCGCTTTCCCAGCCAATGTGAATGGCCCGGTGGGCCGCCAGGCTGATGTAGAGCTGCTGGTCGACCGGCGTGCCGGTCGGTGCCAGGATGCCGCGCACGGTGAAGGGATGGTCGTCGTGGCTCTGCAGGGCCACGTTGCCGGTGCCGTGGGCCAGCACGATCTGTTCACCGGGGTCATAGCCTAGCCGGCGTGCCACCTGGGCGCCGATGACGACGTCGAAAAGATCCTCGAAAACCCGGCCCTCGGCCAGCCGGAGCGCCTCGCGATTGCCGAAGCGGTAGTGCTCGAAGAAGGCCTCGCTGGTACCCATGACCCGGAAGCCGCGGTGGGAATCGCCCAGGGCCATGGGAATCGCCCACTCGACTTCCGGCAGTTCCTTGAGTTCGGTGTAGGTCTGCCAGGAAATGTCGTTGGTGGCATCACCGATACCGAATACTGAATACAGCAACAACTGAACCGGTGCGGTTCGGGCACCGACGATCAGGTCCACCCCGGACACTGATCGATGAAAACCCTGGCGGACTTCGCTCCTGAGTTGCTCGACCAGGACCACCAGGCCGATCGACAGGGCGATGGTGCAGATGGTCAGGATGACGGCGAAGCGCCGGTTGAGCAGGGATCGCCAGGCAAGTCCGAGCAGGTTCACGCCGAAAACCCCGCTGTGTTGAGTTCGGTCAGATCGATGGCGCGATCAAAGCGCCGGGCCAGATCGCGGTCGTGGCTGACGAACAGCAGGCTGCTGCCGGCCGCCTCGACCTGGGCAAACAGGAGCTCGAGAAACGCCTGGCGGCGATCGCTGTCAAGCGCCGATGTCGGTTCGTCGGCCAGGATCAGGGCCGGCCGGCCGATCAGGGCGCGCGCGGCGGCGACCCGCTGCTGCTGCCCGACACTCAAGCGATCGGCGCGTCGACTCCACAGCGAGGGGTCGAGATCCATGGCCTGCAACAGCTGTTTTGCGGCCGAGCGCACGTTGCCGGCGCGCCGGGCGCGGGCCCGCGAGAACCGGCACGGCAGCATGACGTTGGCGTGCAGGTCGAGCCAGGGCAGCAGGTTGAACTGCTGGAAGATCACGCCCAGGTGCTCGGCCCGAAAGCGATCCCGCTGCGACCCGCGCATCGCGGCCAGATCCTGTCCGCGAAAGAACAGGTGCCCTGCACCCGGGCGCACCAGGCCGCCGATGACCGCCAGCAGGGTGGATTTGCCGGAACCGCTGGGTCCGTAGAGAAAAACCTTCTCGCCTTCGGCCAGCGTCAGCGACTCCACCGCAAGCACCGGCCGGGCGTCACCCGGCCAGGTGAATTGCAGTTGGTCGACGTTGAGCAGTTCGGTCATGGCAAAAACACAATGTCAGTGCACGGCAATTGGGGCGGCGAGCACATTATTGAAGATTGATCCGCTCATTTCCGGGCATCAGGCGCGCCTGGGTCGCCACGGTTTCGGTCAGCACATCGATGTCCATGCGCTCGTTGCCCGGGAAGTCTTCGAACAAGCGCAAATCCAGCCAGCCCAGGCGATCGGGAGAATCGCACTCGAGTTGGACAACGATGTGAAACTCGGCGTGGTCGTGGTCGTGATCGTGATCGTGGTCGTGGGAATGACCGTTGCCATGGTCATGATGGTGATCGTCATCGTGGCCATTTCCGTGGTGCGCTTTGTGGTCGTGGGTATGGTCGTGGCTCTCCGCCTGGCCGTGGCCGTCGTCATGACCGTGATCGTGGTGATGCTCGTGGCCGTTGTCATGACCGTGGTCGTGATGATGCTCATGGTCGTAGTCATCGCCGCCGTCGTTGAAGCCGTGAGTGTGGGCATTGATGCTGGCCAGTTCACAGCCACCGCGAGGATCCGCCTGCAGCCAGTCGGCTGCGCGCAGAAAGTCCAGCGCATCGTCCAGGGCGGCTTGCTGTTGGTCGGTCCGCGGCGCGTGTTCGAAACCGACCAGATTGACCCCGGGGATTTCGAGTTCCAGGCGCAGATCGCCGTCGTCCAGGGCCAGACTGCCGACCGCGATACCGTGGACATGCGGCGCATGCTGGCGCTCGACCTGGGCAAAAGCTGACGCGCCGACCAGAGCGGCGGAGACGGCTACAGCGAGAAGGGTGCGGGAATTCATGTGGTTACTCCAGGCAACAGGTGGTGTTATCTTATAACAACTTGGAATGGGGAAAGTTCCGTTGATGAAAACCTCCCATTGGCCAGATGGTCTCGGCATGGTCGTGGCGATCGGCTGCGGGATCCACTGCGCGGCCTTGTCCCTGGCCTTTACACTCTATCCGGCCCTGTGGCTTAATCGCCGCTACTGGGAAATGGGATTGTGGCAGAAACTGCTGTGGCTGGAGTGGGCGTTGCTCGCTTCGGCCTGGCTGCTGGTCGTTCTGGCCATGCTGCCTGGCTGGCTCAGACATCGCAACCCGGGGCCTGCGCTGCTCGCGCTGGCCTCGCTGGCCCTGATGACGGCGGTCATCGCCACCTCGCTTCATTTCGCCAACCGCTGGATGAGTGGGGTCACCCTGCTGGCCGGCCTGCTGCTGGCGGCAGCCCATTTCTGGAACCTGAAGCTGAGGGCATGCCGCCGACCGGTCGCGCCTGGCCAGACACGAGTCGCTCGCCAATAGCACGACCCATCCGGTGGAACCATCGTTTGCGCTGCCGCAGCGCTTGACGCACAATGTCGCGCTGGTCACAACAACAACTACGGGACTACACCGGACCCCGCCATGAAAACCTCTTCGATTCACGGGATGTGGTCATCCCGGCTGGCCTTCGTACTCGCCGCAACCGGCTCGGCCGTTGGCCTGGGCAACATCTGGCGCTTCCCCTACATCACCTCGGAAAACGGCGGTGGTGCCTTCGTTCTGGTCTACCTGATCTGCATCGCCCTGGTCGGCCTGCCGGTGATGTTTTCCGAGATCGTGATCGGACGGCGCGGGCGCATGAGCCCGGTCAACTCGCTGCGCGAACTGGCCGACGATGTCGGCGCCTCCCGCGCCTGGATGGGGCTTGGGTTTCTGGGCATCATCGCCGGCTTTCTGATTCTCTCGTTCTACTCGGTCGTCGCCGGCTGGACCCTGCACTACGGGTTTTTGTACCTGAAAGAACTGCTCGGCGCACCCGGCATCACCGATCCCGACGCCACCTTCGGCAATCTGCTGGCCAGCGCCGGTGAACTGACCTTCTGGCACGGCGTGTTCATGCTGATGACGGTCGGCGTAGTGGCTTTCGGGGTCGAAAAGGGCCTGGAGCGCGCGGTCGGCATCCTCATGCCGATCCTGCTCGTGCTGCTGTTGATCCTGCTCGGCTACGGCATCAGCACCGGCCATTTCTGGGATGCCGTCGCTTTCCTGTTCAAGCCGGACTGGTCGCAGGTCTCCGGCCCGATGATCGTGACCGCCATGGGCCAGGCCTTTTTCACCCTGAGCCTGGGGATGTGCGCGATCATGGCGTACGGCGCCTACCTGCCCGCCCACGTCCACGTGCCCAAGGTCGGCACGGCGGTGGCGGCGGCAGACACCGTCGTGGCGCTGCTGGCGGGCCTGGCGATTTTTCCGATCATCATCGCCTTCGGCATCGACCCGGGCAGCGGCGGGGCCGGGCTGATCTTCACCTCGCTGCCCTTGGCCTTTGCCGAGATGCCGTTCGGGATCGCCTACGGCATGGCGTTCTTCCTGCTGCTGTCGGTGGCGGCCTGGACCAGCTCGATTTCGCTGATGGAGCCGGCTACTGCCTACCTGGTCGAAGCCACGAACCTGTCGCGCAAGTCGGCCGCCCTCGTCGTCGCCGCCCTGGCCTGGATCATGGGCCTGGCCACGGTATTTTCCTTCAACATCTGGTCGGAAGTCTCGATCGGCGGGAAGTCGCTGATGGACGCCATCGAGTTCGTCGCCGCCGACATCATGATGCCGATCGGCGGCCTGCTGACCGCACTGTTTGCCGGCTGGGTGCTGTCCAAGACCATCACCAAGGAAGAACTGGACGACAAGATGCACGACTGGGCCTTCAAGGCCTGGTTATGGCTGACCCGGATCGTGACCCCGCTGCTGATCGTGATCGTCATGGGCAGCATCCTGGGCTTTTTCTGAGCAGGACAAACCTGCCGAAGTCAATCGACCCGCTCGACGCGGTCGCCGGAGCCCAGCGA
>REEW01000018.1 GCA_007694885.1 Wenzhouxiangella sp.
CCGCCGCTGTCCGGGCCGGCATGCGGGTGGTGGCGGTACCGTCGGTCTTCGATCCTTCAGATCCGGCGTTCAGGCAAGCGGATCAAGTGCTGGGTAGTTTGCGGGAGTTCGATCTTGCCCGCTGGCTCTGAACAGATGTTTAACCGCGGATGAACGCAGATAAACGCGGATAAAAAAAGAAAATCATCTGCGTTCATCCGCGTTCATCTGCGGTTTATAGCTGTTTGACTGCTTTTCAGTCGCGGGCCGCAGGATTCAATCGGTCGTGCAGATACGCATAGATCAGCGCATTGATGTAGGCACTTTGTTTGAGGTTGGCCGCGCCGCCGTGCCCACCTTCGATGTTTTCGTAGTAGAGCACGTCGTGGTCTTGCTCGAGCATGCGGGCGACGAACTTGCGCGCATGACCGGGATGGACGCGGTCGTCGCGGGTGGAGGTGGTGACGAAGGCCTTGGGATAGTCGGCGTTTTCGTCCAGGTTCTGGTAGGGCGAGTACTCGCTCATGAAGGCCCAGTCGTCCGGGTCGTCGGGGTTGCCGTACTCGGCCATCCAGCTGGCTCCGGCCAGCAGCAGGTGGTAGCGCTGCATGTCCAGAAGCGGCACCTGGATGATCACGGCGTTGAACAACTCGGGACGCTGGACCATCACCGCGCCGGTCAGCAGGCCGCCGTTGGAGCCACCCTGGATGCCCAGGTGCTCGGCTGAGGTGATGTCGCGCTCGATCAGATCCTCGGCCACGGCAATCAGGTCATCGAACACCCGCTGGCGGTTTTCACGCAGGCCCGCCTGGTGCCAGCGCGGGCCGAACTCGCCGCCGCCGCGGATGTTGGCCAGCACGTAGACCCCACCGCGCTCCAGCCAGGACGAGCCGATGATGCCGGAGTAAAACGGCGTCCGCGCGACCTCGAAACCACCGTAGGCGGCCAGCAGCGTCGGGTTGGCGCCGTTGGCCTCGAAGCCTTGCGGCTTGACCACGAAATACGGAATGCGCTCACCATCGGCCGAAGTGGCAAAGTACTGCTCGACTTCCATGCCGTCGGTGTCGAAGCGGGCCGGCTCGGAGCGGATCTGGCGGCGCGTGTCGGCCGCGGCATCGGCCTCGTACAGGCGCGAAGGCGTCAGAAAGCCGGTGTAGTTGAAGTAGAAGGTATCCGAGCGGTCATCGGTGCTGACCACGGCCAGGCTGCCCATGGGCGGCACGTCCAGGGCCTGGCGTTCCCAGCCGTCCTCGGTGCGGGTAAAGCGCAGGAACTGGCCGGTGACGTTGTCGAGGATGGAGACGATGACGGTGTTTTCGGTGGTCGAAACGCCGTTGACGGCCTGGCGCTCGTTGGGCTGGAACAGCAGCTCGAAGTCCGGCTCGCCGGCCAGCACCGACTCCATGTCGGCGGCCAGCAGTCCGCCCTGGGCGTACGTGGTCTCGCCCACGGTCCAGTCGGATTTCAATTCCACCAGCAACTGCCCGCCGATGATGCCGGCGACGTTGGCGTCATCGGGGACGTCGACGCGGATGGTTTCGCCGTCGCGCAGGACGTGGTATTCGCGGGTAAAGAAGCTTGGCAGGCGCACGATCATGTCCCAGGGGGTATCCCCGTCCCAGAAGCGGCTGCCCCAGACCAGCACGTCACCGCGCTCGGCCTCGAACACCAGCTCGGCCTCGCTGCGATCGGTCCCACGCCGCCAGATATAGACCTGGCGCGGATACTCCGAGGTGGTCATCTGCTCGTCTTCAAAGGCCGGGCCGAAGAACACGCTGTCATGGTCGCGCCAGCTGATGTAGCTCTTGGACTCCGGCAGCACGAAACCGTCTTCGACAAACTCGCGGGTTTCGAGGTCGAACTCGCGCCGGACGTTGGCGTCGGCACCGCCGATGGACAGGCCGATGATGCAGCGGTCGTAGTCCGGGTAGCGGCAGCTGGCGCCACCCCAGACCCAGTTTTCGTCTTCGGCTTCGGCCAGGGCGTCGACGTCGATGATGGTGTCCCACTCGGGCCGTTCGTTGCGGTAGTCCTCGCGCGAGGTCACCCGCCAGATACCGCGCACGTGCTCGGCATCGCGCCAGAAGTTGTAGATCCGCCCGCCCATCAGCGACGGATAGGCAATGCGATCCTCGGCGGTGAGGATCTCCAGGTTGCGCTCGTGGATGGGCGCAAACAGCGGGTGGGCCTCGAGCAACTCCACCGAGCGCTCGTTCTGCTCACGGGCCCAGTCCAGGGCGCGCTCGCTTTCGATTTCCTCCAGCCAGAGGAACGGGTCGTCTTCAGAGGCCACGGCAAGCACCGGCAGCGCCAGGAAAACGGACAAAGTCATGGGGAACAGAATTTTCATGTTGGGCTCTTGTGTTCAAGTCAGTTTCGATCATCAGTTTCGATCAGGGGAAAGCATGGGTTCAGGCCGTTCAGTCAAAGCGCAGGTGCTTGACCGAACGACCCTCGTTGGCGATTTCTTTCAGCGAGTCGATGCCGATGGCGATCTGGCTGTCGACGAAACGCTCGGTGATGATGCGGTCGGAGGCGTCGGTTTTCACCCCGTCGGGCACCATCGGCTGGTCCGAGACCAGCAGCAGGGCACCGGCCGGAATCGAGTTGGCAAAGCCGGTGATGAAGATGGTCGCGGTTTCCATGTCGATGGCCATGCAGCGGATCAGGCGCAGGTATTTCTTGAACGCCCGGTCGTGCTCCCAGACCCGGCGGTTGGTCGTGTAGACGGTGCCGGTCCAGTAATCCTTCTTGTGGTCGCGAATGGTCGATGAAATCGCGCGCTGTAACGTGAAGGCCGGCAGTGACGGCACTTCCGGCGGAAAATAGTCGGTCGAGGTGCCCTCGCCGCGGATCGCGGCGATCGGCAGGATCAGGTCGCCGAGCTGGTTTTTCTTTTTCAGCCCGCCGCACTTGCCGAGAAACAGGCAGGCCCTGGGCTTGACCGCGCCGAGCAGGTCCATGATCGTGGCCGCGTTGGCGCTGCCCATGCCGAAGTTGATCATGGAAATGTTGTCATGGGTGGCGTTGCGCATGGCCTTGTCGCGGCCGCGCACTTCCGTGCCCATGACGGCGGCGAATTTCTCGACGTAGTTGTCGAAGTTGGTCAGCAGGATGTACTTGCCGAAGTCCTCGACCGGGGTGCCGGTGTAGCGCGGCAGCCAGTTGGTCACGATGCTGAGTTTGTCCTGCATGTTCCTGTTGCTCCGTTTCAGGAAATCCTGATCGCCGCGAGAGGGCCCGACCGGGGTAGGCTAGGCGCCATCATGCAGCCGTCCTCAGCCGCCCAGGAAGTAACGGTAAAGGCCCGACCCGGACTGGCGGTCGCAGCGGCGCTGGCCGCGCTGGCCTGGCTGCTGATCGGCCTGCTGCAACGCCTGCCGGAACCGCTTTCCAGCCTGCCGGCCTCGCCGATGCTGGTCGCTATTCTAGCCGGGCTGGCGCTGGGTGGTGTCGCCGCGAGGCGCCCGGCCTGGCAGCACGGCCTGGAACTGGCCCGCGGCCCGTTGCTGAAAATCGCCGTTGCCCTGATCGGGCTGCGCCTGAGCCTGGTCGAGCTGGGCCTGTTGAGCGGCCGGGCCGTGCCGCTGGTGGTGGTTGTCATCGCGCTGGGCCTGGGGCTGACTTACGGGCTGGCGCGGCTGGCCGGCGGCGGTCGGCGCCTGGCCGGACTGCTGGCCGTGGGCACGGCCATCTGCGGCGTCTCGGCGATCGCCGCGCTGGCCCCGGGCATCCGCGCCCGTCCGGATGAAACCGCGTACGCGATCGCCTGCGTGGCCCTGGTCGGGCTGCTCGCAACGCTGTTCTATCCATTACTGCTGCAAAGCCTGCTGGTCGATCCGGTCGCCATCGGCCTGGTCATGGGCGGCGCAATTCACGATACCGCCCAGGTCACCGCGGCGGCGGTGGCCCACGAACAACTCTGGCAGGTCGACGGCACCCTGAATGCCGCCACCGTGACCAAGCTGATCCGCAACTTCAGCATGGTCCTGGTCATCCCCGTGCTCGCCTGGCTGCTGGCCGAGCATGACGCCGGTCCACGCCTGGTGCCGATTCCGCTGTTCATCGTTGCTTTCCTGGCCCTGTCGGCCGTGCGCAGCCTGGGCGATGCCGTGGTCGGGGCCGACCACCCGGTCTGGACCGGCCTGACCGACGTCGCCGGCGTGCTCAGCCAGTTCCTGTTTGCCATGGCCATGACCGCGATCGCCATGGGAATTCGCCTGGCCCACCTGCGCGAGCTGGGCTGGCGCCCCGCCGCCGCCGCCTTCATCGCCGCCGTGGCCGTGCTGGCCGCAGCCATCGCCTGGGTTCGATGGTGGTGAAACCCCGATCCGCGTTCATCCGCGTTCATCCGCGCTGAAAAGCCTTTCAAGCGGCGCAATTCGCGCTGCAGCAACTGTACACTTGGGAGTTTAGCCCGACGACAATTTCCCATGCGCTGGACGATTCACAAATTCGGTGGCAGCAGCCTGGCCGATGCCGACTGCATTGCCCACGTCGCCGGCCTGCTGGCGGATCGGCACAACGATGATGGACAGGCGGTCGTGGTTTCGGCCATGGCCGGCGTCACCAACCGCCTGCTTGGCCTGGCTCAGCTGGCCGCCGACGGGACCGAAGACTGGCACCCCGGTTTCGAAGCGCTGCGCACTCAGCATCGGGACACCGCCGACCGGCTGATCGACGACCCGACCCTGCGGGCAACCACCCTGGCCGCCCTCGAAGAGCGCTTCACCACGCTGGAACAGCTGCTCGCCAGCCTCGCCCTGATGGGCTCGGCCCCGACCGAGGCGCTGGAGCTGATTTCCGGCCACGGCGAACTGCTGTCGGCCCAGTTGCTGACCGCGCGCCTGCAGGCCGCCGGCGAACAAGCCGAATTCATCGACGCGCGCGAAGTGCTTCGGACCAAGCCGGCCGCGCTGCTGGTGACGGTGGACTGGACCGCCAGCCGCGAACAGCTCGAGCGGCTGATGCAGGCCCGGCCGTCCCGGCGCTACGTGATCACCGGTTTCATCTGCCGCACCGTGGAAGGCCGGATCTCGACGCTGGGACGCAACGGCTCGGACTACTCGGGCAGCATCTTCGGGCGCCTGCTCTCGGCCGACGAGATCCACATCTGGACCAACGTCGACGGTCTGCTGTCGGCCGACCCCGGCGCGGTCCCGCAGGCCGAGCTGCTCGATCACCTGTCCTACCGCGAGGCCTTCGAGCTGGCCTACTTCGGCGCCCGGGTCATTCACCCGCAGGCCCTGAGCCCGGCCCAGGAGTGCAACATCCCGGTGTTCATCCGCAACACCTTCAACCCCGCCTGCCCGGGCACCCGGATCGATTCCATGGGCCACCCCTCACCGCCGGTGAAGGGGATTTCCGGGGTCGGCGACATGGCCCTGATCAACATCGAGGGGGCCGGCATGATCGGCGTACCCGGCACCGCCGAGCGCATCTTCAGCGCCCTGCACCGGGCCGAGCTCTCGGTCTCGATGATTTCCCAGGGTTCGTCGGAGCACTCGATCTGCGTGGTCGTCCCGGGCCCGTCCGGTGACCCGGCCCGGGCCATCCTCGAAGAGGTGTTCGAACGCGAACTGCGCCACGGCCAGATCCACCGGATCAGCCTGGTATCGGACATTCGCGTCCTGGCCATCGTCGGCGAAGGCATGACCGGCACCCCGGGGATCGCTGCGCGCCTGTTCACCAGCCTGGCCCGGGCCGGCATCAACGTGCGCGCCATCGCCCAGGGTGCCTCGGAGCGCAACATCTCGGTGGCGGTCGACGAGGCCGACGCCGAGCGCGCCCTCAAGGCCATCCACGCCGGCTTCTACCTGTCCGACCAGACCTTGTCGGTGGGCCTGATCGGCCCCGGCCAGGTCGGCTCGACCCTGGCCCGGCAGATTCTCGCCGCGGCCGAACGGCTCAAGCGCGAGGCCAACCTCGACATTCGCCTGCGCGCCGTGGCCTCATCGACCCGGATGCGCTTCAGCGACCCCGGCCTGAGCCCGTCCGACAGCGCCGACCCGCTGGGCCCGGACCCCGAGGAACTGAACCTGGACCGCTTCGCCGACTACGTCGACGACGACCATCTGCCGCACGCGGTGATCATCGACTGCACCGCCAGCGATCGCGTCGCCGACCGCTACCTGGACTGGGTCGAGCGCGGCATCCACGTCATCACCCCGAACAAGCACGCCGGCAGCGGCGACCTGGAGCGCTACCGGGCCCTGAAAGGCAAGCTGGAAAACGGCAGCGCCCGCTGGCGCTACGAGGCCACCGTGGGCGCCGGCCTGCCGGTCATCCAGACCCTGCGCGACCTGATCGACACCGGCGACCGTGTCGTTCGCATCGAAGGCATTTTTTCCGGCACCCTGGCCTACCTGTTCAACCGCTACGAGCCCGGCATGTCGTTCGCTTCCCTGGTCCGCGAAGCCCGCGACGCCGGCTACACCGAGCCCGACCCGCGCGATGACCTGTCCGGCACCGACGTGGCCCGCAAGCTCGTCATCCTGGGCCGCGAAATGGGCCTGGAGATCGACCTGGATCAGGTCGAGGTCGAAAGCCTGGCCCCGGCCGAACTGAACGAGGTTCAAGTCGAACAGTTCCTGGCCGGCCTGGCCGGGCACGATGCGGCCATGGCCGTGCGCCTGGACGAGGCCCGGGCCCAGGGCCAGGTGCTGCGCTACGTGGCCTCGCTGGACGCCGACGGCCGGGCCGAGGTCTCGCTGAAGTCGCTGCCCGCCGACCACCCTTTCGCCAACCTCGCCCTGACCGACAACGTGGTTGCTTTCCGCACCGAGCGCTACCGCGCCAACCCGCTGATCGTGCAGGGCCCCGGGGCCGGCCCGGAAGTCACCGCCGGCGGCGTGTTCGCCGACCTGCTGCGGGTCGCGGTCAGCCTGGGAGCGCGCCTGTAATGACCCGGGATCGGGCCACCGCGTTCGCCCCGGCCAGCGTCGGCAACGCCGGCGTCGGCTTCGACCTGCTCGGCTTTGCCATCGAAGGCGCCGGCGACACCGTCACTGCCCGCCGCAGCAACGCGCCGGGCGTGGTCATCGAAGAAATCACCGGCACGGTCACCGACCTGCCGAAAGATCCGGAAAAAAACACCGCCGGCAAGGCCGTTCTGGCCCTGCTCCAGTCGCAAAACGCTGATTTCGGCGCTTCCCTGTCCATCCACAAAGGCATTCCGCTGGGCTCCGGCCTGGGCGGATCGGCGGCGTCGGCGACGGCTGCGCTGATGGCCGTCAACGCCCTGCTCGACTCACCCCTGGATGTGGCCGACCTGTATCCCTACGCCCTGGCCGGCGAGGCGGTCGCCTCCGGCTCGGTACACGGCGACAACGTCGGCCCGCAGCTGCTCGGCGGCCTGGTCCTGGCCTCGCCGGAACACCTGTTCCGCATTCCGGTACCGGCCGGCCTGTACGCGGTCGTCGTGCACCCCAACCACGTGGTCGAAACCCGGGCCGCGCGCACCACCCTGCGCGAGGGTTTTCCGATCGAGACCATCGTCGCCCAGCAAACCCGCCTGGCGTTGTTCTTGAGCGGTTGTTACCAGGGCGACCTGGACCTGATCCGCGCCGGCCTGGCCGATGTCCTGGTCGAACCGCGCCGGGCCCATCTGATTCCGGGCTTCAGCGACGTCAAACGCGCCGCCCTGGACCACGGCGCGCTGGGCGCCTCCATTTCCGGAGCCGGGCCCAGCGTGTTCGGCTGGTTCGAAAGCCGCACGACCGCAGAACAGGCCGGCGCCGCCATGGTCGCGGCCTTCGGCCAGCGCGACCTGCCGGCCACGGCCCTGGTCTCTGCCCTGAACGCACCCGGCGCCTGCCTGCTCGATGACTCACCGATACCAACCCGCGCCCATCCCGCATGAAGTACTCAAGCACCCGCAACGAAACCGAACCCGTAGATCTGGCCACCGCCCTTCGGCAAGGCCTTGCGCCCGACGGCGGGCTGTACGTGCCCGAGGCCCTGCCCGCCTTCGGCCCGCACGATCTGAACGCCGTCACGGGGCTTCCGGCCACGGCCAAGCGACTGCTGGCGCCGTTTTTTGCCGGCAGCCCGCTGGAAGACGACCTGGCCGAGATCTGCGCCGAGGCCCTGGAACTGCCGCTGCCGATCGTCGACTTCGAGCCCGGCCGCAGCTGGATGCTGGAGCTGTTCCACGGCCCCACCGCCGCGTTCAAGGATTTTGCCGCGCGCTTCCTGGCCGCGTGCATGGGCCGCCTGCGCTCCCCGGCCGATCCGGTCCAGACCGTGATCGTGGCCACGTCCGGCGATACCGGCGGCGCCGTGGCCGCGGCCTTCCATCGCCGGCCCGGCTTCCGGGTCGTGATCCTGTACCCGCAAGGCCGCGTCTCGGCCCGCCAGGCCCACCAGCTCGGCGCCTTCGGCGACAACATCCACACCTTCAAAGTCGAGGGCAACTTCGACGACTGCCAGCGCCTGGCCAAGCAGGCCCTGAACGATCGCGAACTGAACGAGCGACTGCAGCTGACCTCGGCCAACAGCATCTCCATCGGCCGCCTGCTGCCGCAGATCAGCTACTACGCCAACGCCAGCCTGCAGCTGTGGCGCGAACTGTCGCGCCCGGTCGACGTCATCGTGCCCACCGGCAATCTGGGCAACGCCCTGGCCTGCATCCTGGCCCGCGAAATGGGGCTGCCGATCGGCGAAGTGGTGCTGGCGACCAACGCCAACCGCACCCTGCCCGACTACTTCTCGGGCGAGGACTACCGCGGCCGGCCCGGCCTGGCCACCCTGGCCAATGCCATGGACGTGGGCGACCCGAGCAACTTCGAGCGCCTGGCCTGGTTTTTCCGCGACCGCGACTTGCGCACCGCCGACATCCACTCGCACAGCATCGACGACGAGGCCATCCGCGAGACCATTCGCCGGGTCGATGCCGAACAGCGCATGGCCCTGTGCCCGCACACGGCGTGTGCCGTCGAAGTGCTGCGCCAGCGCCGTGCCGCCGGCATCACCACGCCGCACCTGATCGCCGCCACCGCCCACCCGGCCAAGTTCGACGAGGTGGTCGAGCCGCTGCTGGGCCGCAGCATCACCCCGCCGCCAGCGCTGGCGGAATTACTTGGCCGGCCGAGTCATGCCGAGCCCTTATCGGCGGAATTCGGCGATTTGCGCCAGGCCATGGGCAATGTTTCCGGCAACGGCTGAGGGCAAGGCAGATCGGTCATGTCCGGCCTCCGGCGTCCTGCTAGACTGCGGCGACCGCAAAACCAGGCCATCCCAGCATGCCACTCGGCAACGAACAGCGCGCCCTGTTGCTCGCCCTCGGAGCGGTGTTGCTCTGGTCCACCGCCGCCACCGCCTTCAAGCTGTCGCTGGAGTACCTGGCACCGGTGCAGCTGTTGGCCTGGGCCAGCGTGGTGTCGGTATTGACCCTTGGCGTTCTGCTGCTCGCGACCGGCCGGCTGGCCCACGTGTTGCGCGGCAGCCGGCGCGACTACCTGCGCTCACTCGCGCTCGGCCTGATCAACCCGCTGGCCTATTACCTGGTGCTGTTCGAAGCCTACGACCGCCTGCCGGCCCAGGAAGC
>REEW01000113.1 GCA_007694885.1 Wenzhouxiangella sp.
GGTTCCGGGCCTGGGCCGGTCAATCCGGCTCGGGATCGCCCGTCAGCCCGACCGATGCCACCCCGGCGCGCTGCAGGTAGACCATGGCGCTGTAGATGAACTGGTAGGGCACGTCGCGATCACCGCTGACGGTGACTTGAACGTCCGGGTTGCGTTCGGCGATGGCGCCGACCGTCAGGGCCAGGGTTTCGCCATCGAGCAGCTGCGGCGCATCACCGGTGTCGAGGTAGAAGTCGCCGCTGCGCGTGACCGTGACCAGCAAGGGATCACCGCGGTCGGTCATCGGATCGGCCGCGCCCGTGGGCAAATCGATCTCCACGCCCAGATTCATCATCGGCGCGGTCACCATGAAGATGATCAGCAGCACCAGCATGACGTCGATGTAGGGGACGACGTTCATTTCCGACATGCGCTTGCGCCGGCGCCGGACATGGGTTTCGGACATACCGCTTACACCTTCTCCTGGAGCCGGCGGGCCTGCCGGTTGAGGATCGCGGCGAACTCTTCCTTGAAGTTGTCAAACCGCATTTCCAGCCGATCGACCTGGGACGAGAACTTGTTGAAGGCGACCACGGCCGGAATGGCCGCAAACAGGCCCATCGCGGTGGCGATCAGGGCTTCGGAAATACCGGGGGCAACCATGGCAATGGTCGCGGTGTGGGCGCCGGCCAGTCCGCGAAAGGAGTTCATGATCCCCCAGACGGTTCCAAACAGACCCACATACGGGCTGACCGAGCCGACCGTGGCCAGGAAACTCAAGTGATTTTCCATGCGTTCGAGTTCGCGGGTCAGGGCCACGCGCATCGCGCGCTGAGCGCCGTTGGTCAGGGTGTCGGGGTTGAGGTGGCGGTCCTCGCGCAGGCGGGTGAATTCGCGAAACCCGGACTCGAAAATCGCCTCCAGCCCCTCGCGACCGGCAACGTTGCCCGCGACCTTGTCGTAGAGCTGGTTCAGATCGGCGCCGGACCAGAATTTCTCCTCGAAATCACGCGCGCGCTTTTCGGCCCGGTTGAGCATCTGGCGCTTGCGGAAAATCACCATCCACGAGGCGATGGAGGCCAGCACCAGCACCAGCATCACGCCCTGCACCAGCAGGGTGGCCTCCATGATCAGTTCCCAGACCTGCAGCTGTTCGGTTGATTGCATTAAGACTCAGTGTCCTTGAAAGTCAACGATGGCCGCACGCAGCGACTGCGGCATTCGGGCCGGCCGGAAGCTGTCGGCCGCCAGGCAGGCGATGGTGATGCAGGCTTTGGCTAGCAACGCTCCGTCCTGCCGAACGATGCGCTGGCCGATGCGCATGGAGGCGGCCCGAAGCTCTTCGACGGCGACATCGACAGCAAGTTCATCCTCCAGGCGCGCGGGCGCGCAAAAATCGATCCGGACCGAGGTGACGACGAACAGGCGCTGCTGCCGCTCGCGCAGCTCGACCTGGGGAAAGCCCAGCGCCAACAACCAGTCCGAGCGCGCTCTTTCCATGAAATTCAGGTAGCGCGAGTGGTACACCACGCCGCCGGCGTCGGTGTCTTCCCAGTAAACGCGGTAGCGCCAGGTCGCCTGACCTGTCGTTCGGGCGCCGCGCCCGGTCACGATCCGGGTTTTTCCGGTGCAGGGCCGAACAGGTCCCGGCCGGGCTGGTCGGGTGGATCGAGACCGAAATGGCGCCAGGCGGCGGCCGTTGCCATGCGGCCGCGGGCGGTGCGCACAAGGTAGCCTTCCTGGATCAGGAACGGCTCGATCACGTCCTCGATCGTGCCGCGCTCCTCCGACAGCGAGGCGGCCAGGCTTTCCACGCCGACCGGCCCGCCGCCGAAGTGTTCGATCAGCACCTGCAACAGGCGCCGGTCCATGGTATCGAAGCCGCGCTGATCGACCTGCATCATCTCCAGCGCCCGTCCGGACACCTCGCCGGTGATGTGGCCGTCGGCCCTCACCTGGGCGTAATCGCGTACCCGTCGGAGCAGGCGGTTGGCAATGCGCGGCGTTCCGCGCGCACGCCGGGCGATTTCCTTCGCTCCGGCCGCATCGGTGGCGATGTCGAGAATGCCGGCCGAGCGGGTCACGATCCGGGCCAGATCCTCGGTACCGTAGAACTCCAGCCGCTCGACGATTCCGAACCGGTCACGCAGGGGAGAGGTCAGCAAACCGGCCCGGGTGGTCGCGCCGACCAGGGTAAAACGCGGCACATCGAGCTGGATGGAGCGGGCCGCGGGTCCCTCGCCGATGATGATGTCGATCCGGTAGTCCTCCATGGCCGGGTACAGGACCTCCTCGACCACCGGGCTCAAGCGGTGGATCTCGTCGATGAACAGGACATCACCGGGCTCGAGATTGGTCAGCAGCGCGGCCAGGTCACCGGCCCGCTCGAGCACCGGACCGGAGGTCTGGCGCAATTGCGTTCCCATCTCGGCGGCGATGACGTGGGCCAGCGTGGTCTTGCCCAGACCGGGCGGGCCGAAGATCAGCACATGATCGAGCGCCTCGTGACGCTTGCGGGCCGACTCCAGGTAGATGGAGAGGCGTTCCTTCATCGCGGCCTGACCGGTGTACTCGGCCAGTCGGCGCGGCCGCAGGCTTTCTTCGATGCGGGTTTCTTCCGGTTCGGCCGTGGCCATGATCAGACGGGTCTCGTCCATTCTCAGGCCCCCATCTTCTTTTTCAGTGCGGCCCGAATCAGGGCCTCGGCCGGCTGATCAGCCGCTTCCACGGCGCGCACCATCTTCAGCGCCTCGGCGGCCGAATAGCCCAGCGCGGTCAGTGCGGCGCGCGCTTCGGCGGCGGGCTCGTTCGCGGTGATCGTCGCGCCCGATCCGCCCGGCAGGTCGCTCAGGCGGCCGCGCATTTCCAGCACCAGGCGCTCGGCGGTCTTTTTGCCGATGCCGGGCAGGCGGGTCAGGGCCTGGGCGTCGCCGGCCTCGACCATCAGGGCAAAGTCATCGCTGCTGACCCCGGAAAGAATGGCCAGGGCCAGGCGCGGACCCACCCCCGAGACTTTCAGCAACTCGCGAAACAGGGCCCGATCGGCCGGGCGCAGAAACCCGAACAGGATCCGGGCATCCTCGCGCACGACCAGGTGGGTCAGCAGCGTGACCGGCTCGCCGACGGCCGGCAAACGGTCGAACACCGACAGCGGGGCTTCGACTTCGTAGCCGACGCCGCCGACGTCGACCAGCAGTCCCGGCGGCTGGCGCTCCAGCAAGATACCGTGCAGGCGCCCGATCATCGCAAGACCACGCCGGCCGGCAGGCGCGCCAGGGTCCGGGCCAAGTGCAGATGGCACAGGGCCACGGCCAGGGCGTCGGCGGCGTCCTCGGCCGGTGTCTCGGCCAGCTTGAGCAGGATTCGGGTCATGTGCTGGACCTGTTCCTTGGCCGCCCCGCCGCGGCCGACAACCGCCTGCTTGATGGCCCGCGGAGCGTATTCATGCACTTCCAGCCCGGCCGCGACCAGCGCGCAGATCGCCGCTCCACGGGCCTGGCCGAGCTTGATCGCCGCCTGCGGATTGCGGCTCATGAACACCGACTCGACCGCGGCGATGTCGGGCTCGAAACGCTCGATCAAATCCTGAACCCCGACAAAAATCCGCCCCAGCCGCTCCGGCATGGGGCCATCGCCCAGGCGCAGGGATTCGGCATGAACCAGGCGCTCACCGTCGATGATGCCGATACCGGTGATGCGTGAGCCAGGGTCGAGGCCGATGATTCTCATGCGGTTCGGGACTCGGGACTCGGGACTCGGGACTCGGGGAAAACAACAATCCGCCCCTCGGTCGAAGTGGCCGGCCTTTGATGATTTGCGCAGATCCTCGGGAAGATCCCAATCTCAGGACCGAGCCCCGAGTCCCGAGTCCCGAGTCCCGAATCATTCATATGCTTCCGCCGGAATATCCGCGTTCGACCACACGTCCTGGGTGTCGTCGAGGTCTTCGAGCATGTCGAGGAACTTGAGCACTTTCTGGCCGGTTTCCAGGTCCAGGTCGACCAGGACCGCGGCACGCTGGGTGACTTCGGCCTCCTCGAACGGCAGGCCGGCATCGCGCAGGGCGTCGCGGACCGACTCGAAGTCGTCCGGCGACGTGAGCACCTCGATGCTGCCGTCGTCGTCGCTGACAATGTCTTCGGCGCCGGACTCCAGCGCGACTTCCATGACCTGCTCCTCGCTGGTCCCGGGTGCGAAGCTGATCACGCCCTTTTTTTCGAACAGGTACCCGACCGATCCGTCGGTACCCAGGTTGCCGCCGTACTTGGAAAACGCATGGCGCACGGCGGCCACGGTGCGGTTGCGGTTGTCGGTGAGGCAATCGACCATGACGGCCACGCCGCCGGGGGCATAGCCCTCGTAGCGCAGCTCTTCGTAGGAAGCGCCTTCCAGATCGCCGGTGGCTTTCTTGATCGCCCGCTCGATGTTGTCCTTGGGGACGTTGGCGGCGTTGGCCTTGTCGATGGCCAGGCGCAAACGCGGATTGGCCTCCGGATCGCCCCCGGCTTCGCGCGCAGCAACGCTGATCTCGCGGACCAGGCGAGTGAAGATCTTGCCGCGCTTGGCGTCCTGGGCCTTCTTGCGATGCTGGATGTTGGCCCATTTGCTGTGGCCGGCCATGTCGATGCCTCTTTTCGGAATTCAGTCGCTCATTTTACCCTACGGCCCACCGATCGCCGGGCGCAGTACCCGGCCGTTCAGCCACGGCTCAGCAACTAGCGCTACACTAAGCCCGACCATTCACACGGAGTCCGGGAACGATGCGCCCAATTGTCATTCTTTTTTCGCTTCTGCTCGCCGGCAAGGCCTGGGGCACCGGCGAAATCAATGTCCTGACCGATCTGTTCTCACCGTTTCCACCCGGCTGCGTGGCCTTGAGCCTGCCGAGCGCCCCTTCTTCGGAAGACAACGAGCTGTGGAACGAAGTCATTCCGGTACCCGGGATCGGAAGCGGCGCGCTGGACCACGAGGTTCGCGTTCGCATCTGGCGGGTTGGCTGCGCCGACGACGGCTTTTCGGTCGTCATGGTGCGCCTGGAAAAAATCAGCGGCAGCCGGCCGGTGCTGATTCCGCAGATTTTCGTCGACGTTGGCGAAGCCGAGGTTCCGTTCCATGAGGGACAGCTGATTTCAACGCCGGCGGTGGGCAACATCGGCGCATCGGGCAACGTCCTGGTCGAAACCGGCCAGACCTTCATGGTGGCGGCCAATCCACTGGCCATCGATGAGGCGACGGATTTCACGTTCGCTGACTACAACGACCTGTTCACCCTGGAATTTTTCTGGGGTGGATACGCGCCGGGCATCGCCGACCAGGGCGAGCTGTTTCCGATTGCGGCCTACGAGCCTGCACTGGACCCGCCGCAGTTCAACATCCCGCTGCTGCACGGGCGCATGAACGGCGCCTACGTGTTCGAGGGCAAACCCTCCACCGGCCTGTTTCTCAACATCGGCGAAAACTTCGATTCCATGGGCCTGGACGACAACTTCATCTTCGCTGCGTTTTTCACCTACCTGAACGGCGAACCGTTCTGGACCGTGGGCAGCCCGGGAACCCAGGCTCCGGGGGTGGACGTGATCACGATCCCCATGGTGGCCTACAGCGGCGGCGACTTTTTCACCAGGCCGCCCAGCTACACCGATGCCGACTTGACCGAACAAAACGTGGGAACGCTGACCATCGAGGTGCTGGACTGCAACACGCTGCTGCTCGACTACGACTTCAGGCCGATCGGCGAAGGCACCGGCAGCCTGCAGGCCCAGCGCCTGATCCGGGTGGCCGGTTACGACTGCAATCCCTGGCGCTAGTCGAAGTTTCAAGAGCCGCGGTCGAAACGGCCGCGGCGAAGGAACCCGCCGACCGCACTCGCGACCTCGGCCGACAGCACCAGCCCGGTGTGCGAGACCTCCAGTTCCAGGCGGTCGGCCGCATCCGGCAGCTCCGTCTCGGCCACGGCAATGGTGCCGTCGTGGGGTGATTCCAGGCGCTGGAAGACCCGACCCAGCCCGACCCCCCTGGTCCCGGCAATGACACCGGTCTCGCGCCCGGCCGGGGCATGGTCAAAACCGTAGGCCAGGGCCGTTCTCGCCTTGCCCACGAACGGACGGGTCAGCGGCATCTGGGCAATCTTGCTTGCCGTCGAAGAGCCGCGCACGGGTGAACCCATCAGGACCACCCGGCCCTGGGGCAGACGCCGCCATCCGTCGAACATGCGCAAGATGACCAGGCCGCCCAGGCTGTGGCCGACAAAATCCAGCGGCTTGCCATCGATCCCGCGAGCAAACTCGTACAGGGAACGGGCGTTCTCGGCCAGGGTGCGGCCGAGCGTGGGATAACTGAACGCGTGGGTGAGGAATCCATGCCCTTCGAGACGACGGGCCAGCAAGGCCAGGCTGACCGCACCGTACCAGAGGCCGTGAACCAGGACCACCGTTCGCCGACTCGGACGATCCGGCTTCGAACCCCCGCCATCGGGCGGCTCGCGCTCGATCATTGCTCCGGCTTGAGCTGGATGTGCAGTTCGTCGAGCTGCCCGGGATCGACCGCAGACGGGGCCCCGGTCAACGGGCATCCGGCGGTCGTTGTTTTCGGAAAGGCGATCACTTCCCGGATCGAGTCCTCGTTGCACATCAAGGCGGCAATGCGGTCGATTCCGAACGCAATCCCGCCGTGCGGCGGGCAGCCGTAGCGCAAGGCATCCAGGAGGAAACCAAAACGCATCCTCGCCTCCGACTCGTCGATCCCGAGCAGGTCAAAGACCGCCTGCTGCAGGGACGGATCGTGAATACGGATCGATCCGCCGCCGATTTCGGCTCCGTTCAGGACCATGTCGTAGGCCCTGGACACGGCCTCATCGGGATGGGCCTTGAGGCTGGCCGGGTCCGGCACGGCCGGCGCGGTAAAGGGATGGTGCAGCGCGTAGTAGCGCTGCCCGTCCGGGTCGTACTCGAACATCGGAAAATCGACCACCCACAGCGGACGCCAACCGGGCTCGACCAGTTCGAGATCGCGCCCCAGCTTGAGGCGAAGCGCGCCCATGAAGGCGTTGACCACCGGCTTGGTGTCGGCGCCGAAAAACAGCAAGTCGCCGGCCTCGGCCCCGGTGGCCTCGACAATCGCGGCCACGGCCGTGTCGTCGAGAAACTTCGCGATCGGCGACTGGACTCCCGCCACCCCGCCGGCCGGATCATGCACCTTCATCCAGGCCAGGCCCCTGGCGCCGTAGCGGCCGACATAGGCGGCGTAGTCGTCGATCTGCTTGCGCGACAGGGTCGCCCCGCCCGGCGCCCGCAAACCCGCGACACGACTGGCCGGATCGTTGGCCGGGCCGGAGAAGACCTTGAACTCCACCGCGCGAACGGCATCGCACAGGGTAACCAGCTCCAGCGGAATGCGCAGATCCGGCTTGTCCGATCCGAAGCGCTGCATGGCTTCGCTCCAGCTCATGCGCGGAAACGGACCCGCCAACTCCTCGCCGAGCACATCGCGGAAGGCCGTGCGCAGCATGCCCTCGGCGATCGCCTGGACATCGCCTTCATCCACGAAGGCCATTTCCAGGTCCAGCTGGGTGAATTCCGGCTGGCGATCGGCGCGCAGGTCTTCGTCGCGAAAACAGCGTGCGATCTGGTAGTAGCGATCCATGCCGCCCATCATCAGCAACTGCTTGAACAGCTGCGGCGACTGCGGCAGCGCGAAGAAAGAGCGCGGCTGAGCACGGCTGGGGACCAGATAGTCGCGCGCGCCTTCCGGCGTGGCCCGGGTCAGGATCGGCGTTTCGATGTCGAGAAAGTCATGTCCGTCCAGATAGCGGCGAATCGAGCGGGTCAGGCGCGTGCGCTGGCGCAGATTGTGCTGGAGACGATCACGGCGAAGGTCCAGGTAGCGGTATTTCAGCCGCACCTCCTCACCATCGTCGTCGCTCATCAACAACGGCAGGGGCGCGCTGGCGTTGAGGATTTCCACGGTCTCGGCAAGAAGCTCGACCTTGCCGGTGGCCATGTCCGGGTTCCACTGAGTCTCCGGGCGCAGCCGTACCTGCCCGGTCACGCGTATGCAGAACTCGTTGCGCAGCTTCTCGGCCACGGCGAAGGCCGGCGCATTCTCCGGTTCGACCACGACCTGCAAAACGCCGCAATGATCGCGCAGGCCGATAAAGATCAGCCCGCCCAGATCCCGCGCGCGGGCGACCCAGCCGCACAGAACAACGGACTGGCCTTCGATGTGTTCGTTGACGTTGCCGCAAAGATGAGTGCGCATGGGTTCAGGGGTCAGGGGTCAGGGGTCAGGGAGCATTCGGGCGGCGAATCGGCATGGTTGGCCAGGACGACAGGCACTTAAGCGGCTTTCTCGCCTGAGGGTTTGGGTTTTTGCTTCTCGGCCTTGGCCTCGGGCTTTTTATCGCCTGATTTATCGGAGCCGGCTGCATCTTTGGCGCCTTCCTTGCCGGCCTTGTCGGACTCGCCGGCCAGGTTGCGCTTGCCGTCTTTCTTGAAGTCGGTTTCGTACCAGCCGGCACCTTTCAGGCGGAACCCGGCGGCAGAAACCAGCTTGACCAGGGCGGACTTGCCGCAGGCCGGGCAGTCGAGCAGCGGGGCATCGGACAGTTTCTGCAGTTTTTCCATTTCGTGGCCACAGGCCTGGCAGCGATATTCATAAATCGGCATGAAGGCAATTCCCGTCTTGAGACATGGACACAATCGCGGCTTTGTCCGCGTGACCCGGAACATGGGGACCGCTGAGCTCAAATTCGAGTCCCTTTAACCCGTCTATTCTGCCAGAATCCGCGCTTGCACCCTCGGCTATCATGCAAGCATGGCCTCCCCGCCCCCGCTGCCGGATCCGTATCCCAGACTCGCCGAATGGCTGGAAGGGCTGGATTTTCGCTCCGGCACGCTCCTGGGCCGCAGCAACCAGGGCGAGGTGCGCCGCTTTCACCACGCCGGCATGGACCTGGCGATCAAGGCACCCAGCGGCCGCGGCCTGCTGCGCTGGCTGAGGCTGTTGTCGCTCAAACGCGAATACCGCACCTACCGTCAACTGGCCGGCCTGAGTGGTTTTGCGCGCTGCCATGGCCTGTTCTCGGATCGCTACCTGGTGCTTGACTACATCGACGGCGAAGACTTTCGCCTGGCCCAGATTCCGGACCGAAGCGCGTTTTTCGATCAACTGCTAGAGACCGTTCTGGCCATGCATCGACGCGGCGTCGCCCACGGCGATTTAAAGCGCAAAGACAATCTTCGCGTCACGCGCAGCGGCCGGCCGATCATCCTGGACCTCGGCGCCGCCGTGCGCAAAAAGCCGCAGGGAGGCAGCCTGAACCGAAAGCTGTTCGAGTTCATCTGCCAGACCGACCTCAACGCCTGGGTCAAGCTCAAGTACGGCAGCTACAACGAGATCGACGCTGAAGACCTCGTCTACCTCAGACGCTCGCGTCTCGAGCGCTGGCTGAGCC
>REEW01000017.1 GCA_007694885.1 Wenzhouxiangella sp.
ACTGCCTGGAAGAAACCGCCTGGACCGCCTTCGACAACGGCAGCCGTGACGAGATCATGGGTTTTCGCCACCGCGAACTGGCCGTCGAAGGCGTGCAGTTCCACCCTGAATCCATCCTGACCCGGCAAGGGCATGCCCTGCTGGACAACTTCCTGAAAAGCATCCGCCGATGAGTGACATTCACGACGCCCTGAGTCTGCTGGCCGACGGCCACGACCTTTCCCCGGAACTGATGCGCGCGGCCATGACCGGGATCATGGGCGGCCAGGCCGACGCGGCCCAGATCGGCGGCTTCCTGATGGCCCTGCGGGTCAAGGGCGAAACCCCGGCCGAGATCGCCGCCGCCGCCGAGGTCATGCGCGGTTTTGCCGCCCGGGTCGAGATCGATCGCGAGGGCTTGACCGACATCGTCGGCACCGGCGGTGACGGTGCCAGCCTGTTCAACGTCTCCACGGCTTCGGCGTTCGTCGCCGCCGCCGCCGGCGCGCGCGTGGCCAAGCACGGCAATCGCGCCGTGTCGAGCAAGTCCGGCGCGGCCGACCTGCTCGAGGCGGCCGGCTGTCGTCTCGACCTGTCTCCGGAGCAGGTCGGCGCGTTGATCGGCGAGTTGAACGTCGGCTTCCTGTTCGCCCCGGCCCATCACGCGGCGATGAAACACGCGATCGGACCGCGCAAGTCGCTGGGCCTGAGAACCCTGTTCAACCTGCTCGGCCCGCTGACCAACCCGGCGCTGGCGCCGAACCAGGTGCTGGGGGTGTTTTCGGCCGATCTGCTGCGACCCATGGCCGAGGTCATGCAGCGGCTCGGCGCGCGCCACGTGATGGTCGTCCACAGCACCGACGGGCTCGACGAGATCTCGCCGTGCGCGCCGACCCGGGTTGCCGAGCTGCGCGACGGCGCCATTGGCGAATACCAGGTGTTTCCGGAGGATTTCGGCATCCAGCTGGAAACGCTGGCCAGCCTGATTGTCACCGGCGCGGCCGACAGTCTGGCCCTGATCGAATCGGCCCTGGCCGGCGAGCCGGGACCTGCCGCCGACATGATCGCGCTCAACGCCGGCGCGGCGATCTACGTATCCGGCCAGGCCGAATCGCTGGCCGCCGGAGTGGACCGGGCGCGCGAGGTCCTGGCCAAGGGGGCCGGACTGGCCCGCTTGCATGATTACGCCGAGCGGACCCAGGCGCTGTGAGCGGCGACATCCTGCGGGAAATCCTCGCGGTCAAGCGCGAGGAAGTGGCCGCCGGGCGCGCGCGCCGGGGTCTGGATGAACTGAAGTCGGTCTGCGCCGACCTTCCGGCAGCGCGCGACTTTGCCGGAGCGCTCAAACGCCGGGCCGGGGCGTCGGCCGATGCCGTCATCGCCGAGATCAAGCGGGCCTCGCCCTCGGCCGGGCTGATCCGTGAAGACTTCGACCCGGCCGCCATCGCCCGCTCCTACGAGCGCGGTGGGGCCACCTGCCTGTCGGTGCTGACCGACCGCCAGTTCTTCCAGGGCCGCGACGACTACCTGGTCGCCGCCCGCGCCGCCTGCCAGTTGCCGGTGCTGCGCAAGGATTTCATCATCGACCCCTGGCAGGTCTGGGAAACCCGCGCCCTGGGCGCCGACGCCCTGCTGCTGATCGTGGCCGCGCTGGACGATGCCCGCCTCGCCGACCTGGCCGACCTGGGCCGCGAACTGGGTTTGAGCGTGTTGGTCGAGGTCCACGACCAGGCCGAACTCGATCGCGCCCTGGCCGTGCCCGGCGACCTGGTCGGCATCAACAACCGCGACCTCCATCGCTTCGTCACCGACCTGGAAACCAGCCTGAGACTGGCGCCGAAGGTGCCCGGCGACCGTCTCGTGATCTCCGAGTCCGGCATTCATACCCCGGCCGATCTTGCGCGCCTGCGCGCCGGCGGCATCGGCGCCTTCCTGATCGGCGAATCGTTCATGCGCCAGGCGGATCCGGGAGCGGCGCTTGCGGAATTGATTCGCTGATACCGGTTGCTTGGGGCGGGCCCATCGAACCGCCCCGGAACTGCTCAATTATCGGCGATCGGCACGTCCGGGGCAAAGTCGAAGCTGTCGTAGAACAGGCGGTCTTCCGGAACGCCGGCGTCCAGGAAAGCGGCACGCCCGGCGCTGACCATGGCCGGCGGGCCGCTCATGTAGACATCGTGATCGGCGAGCCGGTCGACCTGGCCCAGCACGGCCTCGTGGACCAGGCCGCGTTCACCGGTCCAGTCCGGACCCGGATCCATCAGTACCGGGGTGAAGCGCAGGTCCGGGTGGTGCGAGCCCCACGCGTCGATCAGCTTGTTGGCGTAGAGATCGTTTTCGGTTTGCACGCCCCAGAACAGCTGGACCGGGCGGCCATCGCCGGCCTCGATCAGTTCCTCGATCATGGATTTGAGCGGCGCGAAGCCGGTACCACCGCCCATCAGCACGATCGGCCGCTTCGATCCCCGGCGGATGAAGAACGTGCCCAGCGGCCCCTCGAAGCGCAGGATTTCCTTGACCTGCATGGACTCGAACACGTGCCCGGTAAAGCCGCCGCCGCTGACGTGCTTGATGTGCAGTTCGATGAACCCGGTCTCGGCCGGCGCCGAGGCGATCGAAAAGGCCCGCCGTTTGCCGTCGGCCTGGATGATGTCGATGTACTGACCGGCCAGGAACTGCAGCCGGGCGGCTTTCGGCAGCTTCAGGCGCAGGCGCATGATCTCGGGGGTGAATTTTTCCAGCGATTCGACCCGGGCCGGGAGCTTGCGCACCGGGATGTCGGCGACCTGCTCGAGCTCGCGCGCCTCGATGACCAGGTCGCCGTCGGGTACGGCCTGGCAGCTCAGGCCGAATCCGGCATACAGCTCGTTGAATTCCAGCGCGCTGGGCGGGTTGTAGGGATAGTGGACCTTGCCCTCCACCAGGCGGCACTTGCAGCTCGCGCAGGTGCCGTTCTTGCAGCTGTAGGGCAGGACGACGCCGTGGCGCAGGGCGGCGTTGAGAACGGTCTCGCCGGGCCGCGCGTTGAAGCGGCGCCCGCTGGAGGCGATGGTGATCAGGCTTGCATTGTCGGGTTGGGTCACGGGTTTTTCATTCTGGTCTGGGTTGGGGCGCCAAGCTGGCGTGCAGGCGCTAGGATAACGGCCCGCTATGCTACTCTGCCGGGCTATTCTGCCGCCTTTACTGTTGATTTTCGTGAGCAACTGGGTTCGCGTCTACACCGCCGACAATCCACCCGAAGCCGTTTTCATCCGGGGTCTGCTGGAGGCCGAAGGGATTCCCGTGCGCTTGAAGAGCATGGAATTGTGGGCCGCGGCGGTGGAAATCTATTTTGCCGAGGGCGCGCGGCCGTCGGTCTGGGTACCCGAAAAGGCGCGCTGGGAGGCCGAGCGCGTGCTGGCCCAGCGCGATCGCAGCGGCACCGGCAAAGCCTGGACCTGCCGCTGCGGAGAGCGACTGGATGGCCAGTTCACGGTCTGCTGGCGGTGCGGCGCGGCGCGTCCGGAGCATGAGTGAACTTCAGGCCATCGCCCCGCTAGTGGGCTGGCGTCTGCTCTGGCGGCTGCCGCTGTTGCTGGCCTATCTCCTGCTCTTGCCGTTTGCCCTGCTGTCGTTTCTGCCGGTGATTCGGAACGTGCCGGTCGCGGGCATGAAGCTGCACATGTGGGTTCATCGTCAGTGGATGCGGGGTCTGATCCGGGTCTGCGGGGTACGCCTGAACGTCAGCGGCCGCCTGCCGGGGCCACCCTGCCTGGTGGTCGCCAACCACATCAGCTGGTTCGACATCCCGGTTTTGCACGCGATCTGGCCGATGGGCCTGGTCGCCAAGATGGAGATTCGCGGCTGGCCGTTGATCGGGCGCCTGGCCGAGATTGCCGGCACCATTTTCATCCAGCGCGGCAGCCAGGAGTCGCGCCAGCGGGTCAACCGGCGCATGGCCGCGCGCCTGCGCCGCGGCGACATCATCGGCGTGTTTCCCGAGGGCGGGATCAGTCCCGAGCGCGGCGTGCAGCGTTTCCATGCCCGCCTGTTCGGCAGCGCAATCCGGGCCGCTGTGCCGATCGTGCCCGTGGCCATTCGCTACTGGCGCGATGGCGACCTCCACGACGTGGTCGTGTTGGCGCCGGGTCTGAACCTCTACAGCAGTGCCCTGCGAATGCTGTCGTATCCTGCCATGGAGGTTCAGGTCATGATCGGGCCGGCGTTGGTCGAGCATGCGATCGGGCGCGACGCCCTGGCCCGTCAGTCCCAGCAGATCGTGAGCGCGTTCTATGCATCCTGAGGTTTCCGGCCCGGTTGCGGAATTCAAGCCACAGGGGTGGCTGGCCAATCCGCACGTCCAGTCGCTGCTCACCTCCGGCCCGTGGCGCAAGCTTGCCCTGAAGCGGCGTGCCCGCGACTACCTGGTCCGCAGCCGCGCCGAACTCTGGCGCGCCTGGGACGGCACGCGCCTGCTGGGTTTTCGCAATCGGCCGCTGCTGACGGAGCAGAACCGGCCGCGCGGCCTGGTGATCCTGCTGCACGG
Source organism: Wenzhouxiangella sp. (assembly GCA_007694885.1). Lineage (GTDB taxonomy): Bacteria > Pseudomonadota > Gammaproteobacteria > Xanthomonadales > Wenzhouxiangellaceae > Wenzhouxiangella. The sequence continues at coordinate 4,505 of REEW01000017.1, forward strand.
CTGGGAAGGCAGTGCCGAGTCCAACTACATGCTCTCCACCGCCCTGGCGCTGGACGCGGCCGGTTTCGAGACATTCCGGCTGAATTTCCGCGATCACGGGCCGACCCACCATCTCAACGAAGACCTGTTTCATTCCTGTCGGCTGGCCGAAGTCATAGACGTCATCGCCCAGCTTCGGCGCGCCTGCGGCGATCGCCCGGTGTTTCTGGCCGGCTTCTCGCTGGGCGGCAACTTCGCCCTGCGCGTGGCCAGGGCGGCGCCGGACTACGGGTTCGACCTGGCCCGGACGGTTGCCGTCAGCCCGGTCATCCGGCCGCGCCACGTGCTCGATGCCCTCGAGAACGGCTGGGCGGTCTATCATCACTACTTCGTGCGCAAGTGGCGCCGATCGCTGAAGATCAAGCAGAGCCTGTACCCCGACCGCTACGACCTGGCCGCCTGGTTCCGGATCACCGATCTGCGCGGACAGACTCGCTGGCTGGTCGACAACCTGACCCCGTTCGGCGGGCTGGACGAATACCTGGAAGGCTATTCCATAGGCGGTGATTACCTGGACGGGCTGGAAAGCTCGACCCTGATCATCACCGCGGCCGATGACCCGATCATCCCGGTCAGCGACTTCCATGGCCTGCCCGACATTCCGGCGCTGGACGTCGAGCTGCTCGAGCGCGGCGGCCACTGTGGTTTCATTGACAGCTGGCGCATGCACAGCTGGATCGAACAACGACTGATTGGAGAACTATGTCGACACCTGACAAGCTGATGATGGAAATCCGCCAGATGCTCCAGAACGGCCAGTACAACGATGCTGCTGCCGCCTGCAAGGAAGCGCTGGGCGAGGCGCCGGACAACCCGGACCTGCGCATGCTGATGGGCTTGTGCGACGAGGCGGCCGGTCGGCCCGAGAGCGCCCGGGCGTGGATGGACAAGGCGCTGGAAAAGAATCCGGCCCACCCGGCGGCCGCGTACCATCTCGGCCGCCTGCTGTTGGCGGCCGGCGAAGACGAAAAGGCCGGCAAGGTGCTCAAGGATTGCGTGGCCCGCGACCCCAACCATGCCGCGGCGCGGACCTTGCTGGCGCGGGTCGAGCAGCGTGCCGGTCGTCTGGACGAGGCGATCGACGCCTTGCGCACGGCCTTGCGCGCCGACGAGGAGTACGCACCGGCCCATGCCGGCCTGGCGGCCCTGCTGCTGCGCCGCGGAGACATCGAGGATGCTCACAAGCACGCCAGCCACGCGATCCGGCTGCGACCGTCGGATGCCTTCAGCCAGGTCACCATGGCCCAGGTCTTCCAGGCCCAGGGCCACCTGGACTTTGCCGAGCAGTGCCTGCGCAACGCGCTGGAGCGGCAGCCCGAGCATCCGCAGCTTAGGGCGGCACTCGATCAGCTGCTGCGCGTCCGTCACGGCGGCGACGAGGAAGCCAGCACGCCCGAGGCGCTGATGGCGCGGATGCGCGAACATTACCGGCGCGGCCAGCTGCGCCCGGCCGCGGAGCTGGCCCTGGCGCTGCAGCACCGCTGGCCTGGCGCGGCCCCGGAGCGGCTGGAACTGGCCGAGGTGTTGATGGATGCCGGGTATTTCGATGCCAGCAAGGATCTGATCGACCAGACCGACCCCGACCTGCCGCGTCATCCGCTGACCCAGGCCCGCCTGGTCGCCATGCGCGGACAGACCGAAGAGGCAATCGAGCAACTCGGCGCACTGTTTTCCAGCGCCCAGGCCGGGCTGCGCCATGACGCCCGCAGGCTGGCCGCGGACCTGCACCTGCGCGGCGGCCGCATGGCGCCGGCCCTGGCGGTGTTGCAGCCCTTGCTGGAAGAACCCGACCTGGCGCCGGCGACCACGCGCATGATTGCCCAGCTCGAACACGCCCGCGGCGAAACCGCGACCGCGCGCCGGCTGCTGGAAACCCTTGCCGAACGTGATCAGCTCAACGACGCTGAGCGTGCCGTGACCCACAATCTGCTCGGCCGCGTGCTCGATGAGTCCGGCGCCTGGGAGGCGGCGGGTCGCCACCTGGTCCGGGGCGAATGGCGGGAGCCGTTCATGGTCGCCGAACTCGACCAGGTCAGCCCGCCGGAATTGCGCAAGGCCTGGTTCGAAGTCCAGTCCTGGGAGCACGGCGATCAGCCGGTCGATGACGGTCGGCGCGCGCCCCTGTTCGTGGCCGGATGGCCGGGAAGCGGTCGCGAAGCCCTGTTGCCGGCCGTGGCCGGGGCCGGTCGCTTCGGCATTCTGCCGCCGGAGGACCTGGCTCGGCGACGGGAGCTTTTGGGCTTGCCGGCGCGCCCGGACCAGCTGCTTGGAATCGGCGACAGCGACTTGCGGCGCGTGCGCAAGCGTTACCTGCAGGGCGCGCCGGAGACCGAACACGGACCGCTGGAGACCGGTTTGCCCGAAACGACCGCGCTGCCGGCCATTGCCCGCTATTTTCCCGATGCCCGCCTGGTCTGGCTGCAGGCGCACGAGCCCGCGCTGCGCCTGCACTGGCGGCTGGCCGGCTGTCGCGAGATCGAGCGCATGGTCGCCGCCTGGCAGGCCGAGCAGGCCCTGTTTGCCCGCTTGAGACAATGGCTGCCGATCCGCGTCATCGAGCTGGATTCGGCCCAGCTGATCGACGACCCGAACGCGGCCGGCCGAGTGCTGGCCGAGCAGCTGGGCATCGACGAGGCCCAGTCCCTGGGCACGGTGCTGGCCCGCTCGCTGCAGCAGGCCGGCTACCGTTATGCGAACCACTGGAAAAACTACCAGGACATCCTGTGACGAACAGTGTCATTTTTTGGTTACCTTGGCCCGGTGCAAATCCGCTAGCATGCGACTCGTGAAGCATCTCAGCCTGATTGCCCTGATCCTGGCCCTGACCGCCTGCTGCCCCGGCGAGCAGGTTGACGAGCGCGGCTGGCCCAGGCAACTGGTGCTGGGCCTGGTCCCGGCGCTGGAAGCCGAGGCCCTGGTCGACAACCTCGACCCGCTCACCGACCACCTGGAAGAAGCGCTGGGGATGCCGGTGCGCTCGTTCGTGCCGCAGGACTACACCGGCCTGGTCGAGGCGCTGGGTTCCGGGCGCGCCGACATCGGCATGCTGCCGCCGTTCGCGGCCATGCTGGGCCAGCAGCGCTACGACATCGAATCCATTCTGGTTTCCACCCGCCGGGGCGAGACCGGTTACCGGCCACAGTGGTTCACCCACGACACCTCGGTGTGCGACACCGAGATTCGCTATGAGGAACGCCTGTGCGAGGCGCGCGTTACCGGCCGCGAGAACGTCATCCGGCGCTTCGGCTACTGCCAGGGCAGCCTTGAGCGCATGCGCGGTGAGTCCGTGGCCTTCGTCGATCCCAACTCGACCTCCGGGTTCCTGTTTCCCGCCGTGCAGCTGCGCGAGCTCGGCATCGATCATCAGCGTGATCTCAACAGCCTGTTCGTCGGCGGACACGACGCCGCCGCACTGGCCGTGTACAGCGAAGATACCCGCTTCGGGGTCAGCTACGACGACGTGCGCAACATGATTTGCGGCCAGTACCCGGACATCGGCGAACGGGTCATCGTGTTCGAAAATGCCCCGATGATCCCCAACGACGGGGTTCAGATTCGTCCCGGTCTGCCGGCCGACCTGCGCCAGGCCATCATCGATGCGTTTCTCGACCTGGCCGAGTCGCAGGCGCACCTGCCCGACGATGAAAAAGTGCTGTGGGTGCTCTACGAGATCGACGGGTTCATGGAAACGCCCGAGGGCGTCTACGAGCCGGTTCGCGCCGCCTACGAACTGATGCGCAACTAGGCTGAGCGCGGGCCTGCGCCTTTTGGAAGGGATGAACAAGAAAAACGGATGAACAAGAATCAGGGTTCCATACGCTTCACCGACGGCAACATCGTCTATCCCAACGGCACCGTCGGCATGAAGGATCTGAACCTGGAGATCCGGCCGGGCGAGTTCGTCGTCATCGTCGGCTCATCGGGTGCGGGCAAGTCGACCCTGCTGCGGGCGATCAACGGCTTGAACCGGATGACCTCCGGCACCGTGGAGGTGGACGGAACGAAAGTGCCGCAGAAAGACGGTCGCGATCTGCGCGTGCTGCGCAAACGGGTCGGCATGATTTTCCAGGATTTTCGCCTGGTCAAGCGCCTGACCGTCATGTCCAACGTGCTGATCGGTCGCCTGGCCCATGTCCCGGGCTGGCGCGCCATGCTCAACCTGTGGCCGGCCCACGACAGGGACATGGCAATGAAGGCGCTGGAGCGGGTCGGCATCACCGAAAAGGCCTGGGTCAAGGCGTCGCAGCTGTCGGGCGGTCAGCAGCAGCGCGTCGGCATCGCCCGCGCGCTGGCCCAGGAACCGGCCATCATCCTGGCCGACGAGCCGGTCGCCTCGCTCGATCCGGTCACGACCCACCAGATCATGCGGGACCTGGTCCGGATCAACCGCGAACTGGGGATCACCACCCTGGTCAACCTGCACTTTCTCGACCTGGCCAAGCAGTACGGCCAGCGCATCATCGGGCTGCGCTTTGGCGAACTGGTCTACGACGGCTCGGCCGCCAACGTCACCGACGAGGACTTCCGCGATATCTACGGGCGCGACTTCACCGAAGACGATGTCCTTGATGAGGACGTGATCGGCTGATGAACGCCGCTCCTCCCAAACCGGCGCGCAACTGGCCCCTGCTGATCGGCACCCTGGGCTTTCTGGTCGGCATGACCTGGTGGTCCGGGCACGGCATCGGCTTTTCGCTGACCGAGCTGTTGTGCAACCTGCCCGGGGGGCAGCGCCTGCTGCAGGAGTCCTGGCCACCGGACTTCGCCTTCCTGCCGCGCCTGTACGCCCCGTTCCTGGAAACGATCTACATCGCCATCATCGGCACCGTGGTCGGCGGCATCCTGGCCAT